>NZ_JASJOR010000037.1:0-83305 GCF_030068545.1 Xanthocytophaga flava
TGAAGATTGGTCAGGGCAGTGATGGATATAGTTTTGCCTTGTATCCCAATCCATCGGATGGTCAGAGTTTATATTTGCAGACAGACTATAGTGGAAAGGCAATGTTGAATCTGTATACGATTCAGGGGGTATGTGTGAAGAGTCTGAAATTGGAAGTAGGTAGCGGAGAGACTTTGTTGCCAGTAAGCGGCTTGTCATCAGGAGCTTATGTAATGGAAATCACCACTGACAAACAGGTTTCACATCAGAAACTCATTATCAGGTAAACGAAGTTATTAAAGATAGATTCTCTGAAAAGCAAAACTCCCTATATTGTATTATATAGGGAGTTTCTATTTATGGGTAGTTGCAAAGTAATTTCTATTCAATAATGATATTTACTTTGTTTACTGCACCTGATTTTAATTCCTGTGTTTGTGTAGAACCACCCGAATTATCCAGATCTCCTTTGCTAACAGCAACATAGTAAATCTTTGGTTCCAGACTTCTAAAGATAACAAAGCCCTTATTGCTAGTAGTCTGAGCTGCCGAAACAGGATTCTGTTCCTTCTCAAAGTCTTCCTGTGTTTTATATAGTGTTACTTTAGCTCCTTCCTGGATATTTCCTGCATCATCCAGAACAGTCACACGCAAAGCTGTAGTTGTTATCTGTTTAGGAGTTGTAAATGCAAATGAAAGGAGAGTGAAAATAAGTAATCCAAGTGCTGCTTTTTTCATAGGTCTAGAAGAATAAAAGAAAATAATAAAATAAGTCACTTTGTTCACTACTATATGTATCAGGCAAAAATAACCAATCGCCAGCGAAAAGCCCAGCACCAGGTTAGTTCATATTTTTTGATGCCTGCCTGATTCAGAATCTTTTCCCAGTCAGAGCGAAGAAACCCCCGCTTAACAGATAGTTTTGCGTCATACTTGACCATATCGGATCGTGAAAACCATCGGGTAAGCCATTTGATAGAGTGATAGGCAAACCAGTGGCGATGAAGATCATTGATGACTATTCCTACGCGAACCTGTTGTCTGAGGTTTCGAAAAAGTGAAATGAGTTGTTCATCTGTAAAATGATGACAAAACAAAGTACCCGTAACTATATCATACGATTGCTGTCTAAAGTCTTCAGAGAAAACGTCCAGATTCAGATAGGATATTTCCGGATAAGAAGATGTGTGTTTCTGGGCATACCCGACAATGTATTCATTGGCGTCAATACCTGTAAACTGAACAGGTTGTTGCCGTTTTCTTACCCATCGTGACATACATATTAACATATCGCCACCTCCACATCCAAGGTCTGCAATTTGTAGCGTTTTAGTTGATGTATTATACTGTCGGAACAATTTTGCAAGACCTTGCAAAGTTACTTTGTTACCTCCCAGCCACTTATTGATAAACCTAAGTTCCCGAAGAGTCTGGTCCATAACTTCACCACCCGTACTAAACTCATCCATGATCTCTTTCTCATAACTGCGTGTTTTCATCTGGCATAGCTTTACATAGATAAAATAAATGTGGTAGCTCTTTTTCTTGTAATATCAGAGTATTCTTTAGTGATTCTTTGACACATATAACTGCATTAGCTAAAAGATTAGTTTACCTGTAACAACATTGATTCCAGGGTAAGACCAGGGCCAAATGCAAAACTCAGTATACGCTTACCTTTGTCTGAAGTTTCTAATGTTTTTTGAATAGACTGAAGTACAAATAAGACAGTTGGTGAGGACATATTCCCATAATTACGAAGTATCTCATAGGCATGGTAATTATCTTCAGGTGATAGTGCGAGTTGCTTCTCTATAACCTCAAGAATTCGTTTCCCTCCTGGATGTATGGCAAAAAGTGAAATATCTTCTAGTGAGACTGTAAGGTTTCGGAAAAGATTTTCAGTAAGAACCTGGATACCTTGTTCAATCAAATCAGGTACATAGGCAGATAAAGTCATTTCAAACCCAAAGTTGGAAATATGCCATGCCATATCTTTTTTACCTACCGAAATGAGATCCCCATGGAAGGATTCTATATATAATGAACCGGGCGTTGGAGTAGATTGTACCAGTACTGCTGCTGCTCCATCTGCAAACAAAGCGTTGGCCAGCAAATGATCATCTGTATTATGTTTTTGAAAATGAATACTGCATAACTCTACACATACAATCAGTACTACAGCATTCGGATTAGCCCTGCAGATATGGTCTGCTGCTTTCAGAGCAGGAAATGCAGCATAACATCCCATGAAGTTTATGGCAGTACGTTGTACATTGGTAGGTAAACCAACTTGTTCCACAATTTCAATATCTACACCGGGTGCATACATGCCTGTACAACTAACTGTAATCAAATGTGTGACACGTTCTTTCGCAAAGCCAGGCATTTTTTCAAAACAGTTTTCAATGGCTTGAATACATAATGGTGTTGCATTTTTGCGATATAATTCCATTCGTTGATCGATGGCAGGAAATGGCTCCATTCCAGGATTATTGCCATAAAATTCAAACTCACCAGAAGTATGTGTATAATCTGACAAAACAGTGTGTCGTGTATGTATCCCTGTAGCACGATACAATGCCCGTAAACGCCGGGATTCTTCCGGATCTATTTCCAGCGCATTGGACATAAAATCGGCTACCTGTAATTGGGTAATCTGATAAGGTGGAACAGCTGTACCTATGGCTGTAATATGGCTCTTCATGAATAGTGGATAAAACAAAAATCAAATATGTACAAATGAAAATACTTTTTGGGGCATTTTGTTTGAATAGTATAAAAAATCGTGCTGTCAGATACTATAAATAATAAAAAACCCGTGAGATAAACTCACGGGTAGCCAATAGGTGAATAGTCTACATTATTATAAATCGACTTTTTCCAGATAGAAGACCTCCCTACGACCTCGTGCCTGTGCATTTTCGTCGTTTCGGATACGTTGATATCCCCATGCAAGGAAGTGATTGCCATACCAGTACTCAATGTCATCGGTAAGAGATCTTTTTATTTTGTCTCCTGTATATTCCGTACTTAACTGTACAGACTCTTTGCCTTCCACTACTTCAGTACCACGAATTACCTTAGTCCGAAGTTTTCCTCCCTGGTTGTAGGCAAGAGTAACCTGATCATTGCTATCAAAATTAACTTTAACCTTTTCTTTCAATACAAAAGTTTTTACATCATTAATTTCAAAGCTGTTATCCCAGAGAAGGTTACCTTGTAAATCAAAGCCCGCAATAACTGCATGAGTATACACATATCCATCAAATACAGGATAACTGCGGTAACCGGAGTAAGGTCCGTAAGACCAGGGACTACCAAATCCAATACCAAATCCTCCCATGCCAAATCCACCAACCATGGGAGAGCCAAATCCACTATTGCTATTCCGATATTCCGGATAGTAAGCCTCGGCAATCATGATATATTGGTTATTGCGTTGGATGATATCGTGTACCAGTAAGCGATACTGCAATTTCAGATCCTTTCCTTTCTTTTTCTGTTTTTCAATTCGTGCTGCCATCTTTTCCTGCTGACGTCCACTCATGAATTTGAAAAAGTTTTTAAAGTCTGTAAAACTATAGTATCGGGTAAACTTTTCTTGACCTTCCTGTAGTTTGGTGATATACAATCCTTGCGAGTAATCCGCTGTACCTGTAAAAACAGATCCCTGGCCCATACCCCAATAGTTGTAGGTTGAAGTACGGCTATACACCGGACCCTGAGTTCCAAAGGTGCCTATAACTAATTGGTTGGTACTATCCAGATTGGAAACTTTCCCTCCCAACAAGTCATACCGAATCTCTTTATCTGCAGTAAGAGTTACGTTATGAAGAACATTGCCTTCTGGAGAATATGTTTTGATAAAAACATTTTTATCCTTGCCTTTGGTTGTCACAAACACTGCATTGATAACGCCATGCACACTATCTGCCTCAATAGACTGTAAGTCTGTACGTGCCCGGAAAGCTGTAGGTAATACCTTAGTTTGACGTTCAAGAAGGTTAATACGTACCAGTACAGGCTCATTGCGTGTTTTGCCTGCCATAAATATGTTATTGTCAATGGCATCAAAGTCAATAATATCCAGGCGATCTATTGAGCTAAATTCATATTTGGCTGCGAATCCGGCACGTACATTCAGTTTTACTACCTGATAGATAGGCGTTTTGTAACGACTAAACAGAAGATATAAAGCTTTGTTTCTGTAGACATATCGAGTTAAGTCCAGTGAAGGATTTACCAGACAATCTACTGACCAATCCTGTTGCAGATCTGTGTTATACCGGGTAAATACATATTTGCCTCGATCAGCTTCTGAAAATAGCACAACTCCTTCTGACTCAACCGGAACAATGTGCATGTTTTCTGCTTTGGTACGAGCTTGTATCTCTACTCTGCGTCCGCTTTGGGCATAGCTTACAACCACACAGAATGTGAGAAAAATTATAATGAACGATTTCTTCATAGGTGATAGGAACGATTTTTTATCTTATAAGATATTAACGAATTTAAAGCAAAAATCGTGTCAGAGGAGTCAGAATAAGAAATAAATCCAGCTATAAGCCATGTCTAGTCTGGATTTATCTGCAAATATCTATATTTTTTTCATTCTTTACTTCCTAAACCTACAATTATGTCAAACTCTTCAGCCTTAACAGGCATGACAGATAAGCGACTTTGACGAATCAATCCAATCTGGTTGAGGCGATCATCTTTTTTTATCTGCTCAAGCGTAACAGGTTTATCTAATTTTTGTTCTGGTTCCAGATCTACTACTACCCATGCAGGGTCTTCTGTAGTCGGATCTTGGTAGGCTTCACGTACGACTTTGGCAATGCCTACTATTTCTTTTCCCTCATTGCTATGGTAAAATAGTACCCGATCATCTACTTTCATGGCCTGCAAGTTGTTGCGTGCCTGATAGTTGCGTACTCCATCCCAAAAAGTTCGCTTATCTTTTTCAAATTTTTCCCAGGGATATTTGACAGGTTCGGATTTGACGAGCCAATAGTTCATGCTAAGAATAAAGGTTGTATAATGGATTGCAAAAACAAAATCACGCAAATCTATGCAAAAAAGCCAGACCTGCGTGATTTTATTGGATCGTCTCAATTAGAAGTGTATGGATTAGATTTCTGATTTACGTTTCACCTTCAACATATCTTTGCTTACTGAAATAACTTCCAGAAAGTATACACCACTTTCAGCACCTTGTACCGTTACTTTCATGGTATTACCAAACTTAGTTCGTTCCCATTGACCCATTACTATTTTCTGACCATCTGCGGGCCCAATATCAAACCGTACTACCATACCTTCTTTTTGAAATTTAATAGCTTTGCGTCCGCGGGCAGGAGGGAACACATATCCTTCCGGACGATAAACTTCTATCCCATCACCTTTTTCATCTTCAAAGGAGTTTACCCATTTTTGATAGAGAGCTGTATTATTAACCGATGCAGATCCCGTAGATGTAGTAGTCTTGGCAGAAGAGGTATTCTTGGATGTTGAAGCTGTTGTTTTGGATTTCTTTGTTTTACTTTTGGGCTTAGTCTGTGAATAGGCAACAAATGAAATCAATGTCAATAGTACAACAAGTGAGAGATGTTTCATAAAAATGAAGATGTTAAAATGTGAAAATTATTATGTATAGATTTGAGGTAGTTACAAGTATAGATTACAATCATGCAAAAACAGATCCATAGCACTATATCTGATTTCTGTTTTCTCAGTAGAAATCAGTGTGCAGAAGTTTTCTTCTGGAGTATTTTTCAAGGAAAATAGGATAGGGTTTGTTTACAATGATTCATAACCATTACTTAACTGACTGCCAATCTTCTTTCTGGTATCTGAATCTAAAAAATGAATACAAATGGAAAACAATGAAATTATCCGGTTGTTTGAACTTACTACTAAATTGTTTGAACTATATGACGAAAATCCATTTAAAATACGGTCATACACCAATGCGATCCTAGCTCTTGAAAAAGTAAGCCAGCCATTGGACACACTCTCTGTTGAACAACTGACCCACATTGAAGGAATAGGTAAAAGCATTGCTGATAAAATATTTCTACTGAATACGGAAGGAACCTTTCCTGAGTTACAAAACCTGCTTGCTCAAACTCCTGAAGGAATAATCGATATATTGAATATCAAAGGATTGGGGCCAAAAAAAGTAAAAATATTGTGGAAAGATCTGGGAATAGAAACTACAGATGCGCTTCTACAGGCATGTGAAGAGAACAAAGTTGCTACTTTAAAGGGATTTGGTGAGAAAACACAGGAGAATATCAGGCAAGCATTACTTTTTCAGCAAGCCAATACAGGTAAGATGCATTATGCTGATGCCGAAACATCTGCAGCTTTTCTGCTAAAGGCATTCAGTGATTGGAATATCACAGCACAGTTAACTGGACAGATGTCCAGAAAGAGTGATGTGGTTGAAAAGATACAATTGATAGTGGCAACAGATTCACCTGCCAGTGTTGAACAAAAACTAGATCAGTTACCCGAGCTGGAGAAATCCAGAGATTCAGGACCTTTTGCCTGGAGGGGACGCTTGGCTGCCAGCGGATTACCAGTAGAAATACTTTCTGTGAAACCAACTGCATTTGTAAGTATTACATTTGTATACTCAGCCACTCCTGAGCACTCAGCACATAGTACAGAACTAGGTAAAACATTATTTCAGGTTGCTGTAGGAAATTCCTATACAGATGAGAAACAGATTTATGAAAAAGCTGGATTGCCTTATATTATTCCAGAAATGAGAGAAGGATTGGATGAGTTTACCTGGATGAAGACTCATGCTGCAGAAGAGATTGTTGAGTTGAAGAACCTAAAGGGAACTTTACATAATCATAGTACATACAGTGATGGAAAACATACACTTGAAGAGATGGCAACCTATTGTCAGTCTATGGGATATGAATATCTTGGTATTTCAGATCACTCCAAATCCGCTTTTTACGCCAATGGATTACAGGAAGATCGTGTAGCACGTCAGCAGACTGAAATTGATGTGTTGAATGAAAAATTAGCTCCATTCCGGATCTTTAAAGGAATCGAGTCAGACATTCTGAATGATGGGTCGCTGGATTATGATCAAAGTGTGCTGAAGACTTTTGATTTCATTGTGGCATCCATTCACTCTAATCTTCGTATGGATGAGGATAAAGCAACCCAGAGACTGATTAAGGCTATTGAAAACCCCTATACAACTATATTGGGGCATCCTACCGGACGATTGCTTCTACGTCGTGAAGGCTACCCGATTGACCATAAGAAAGTGATTGATGCCTGTGCTGCCAATGGTGTGATTATTGAGATCAATGCAAATCCCTGGCGACTGGACATTGACTGGCATTGGGTACCGTATTGCATGGAAAAGGGAGTGATGATAAGCATCAACCCTGATGCACATGAAACTGCCGGATTGCATGATATGGCTTATGGAGTGTATTCAGCCCGTAAAGGGGGATTGCTGACTTCTATGACATTTAATGCATTGTCTTTGACTGATGTTGAGGCATACTTTCAGAAACGTCGTTCCAGATAAAAGACTTTAAAAAACAGGGAGGTAGAATGGTTACCTCTCTGTTTTTTATTCTATCATCCATACGTTTTGTTTTCGGATAAAAGCTGGCTTCCCTGCCCACTCTGTACGTATCCAAATGTCTTGTTCCCCCTGTACATCGACACGATGTCCCTTACGAATCACCCGAACCAATCTGGCTCCAGCAGAAGGAGCATTCATCATGTATGAGTAATCTTCAGATACAATTGCCTTACGGTTGTTAAATTGTAGGTTAAAAATAGCCAGAATTGCTCCCAGAAAAAAGATTAGTGCCAATCCATGTCTACCTGCGACAAATGTGCCTCTTATTTTTTTGCGAATCATTCCCGCCAGCATCCAGAGGCTAAGCAGACTTAAACCAAGTACCACAAACAGATAATAACGCTGATAGAAGATCATGAAGAAATCCCAGTCGCTGTAATCATAGCCTATCAGGTTATTGCGCATGGCTATTTCATTCATCTTGATTGCTGCCTGCTGACTTGGATGTTGCTGATAATACAGATTTAGATAATGCAGACTTCGGGTATAGTCTCCAAGACTTTCTGTAATAAATGCCATTTTTAACAACATAGCAGATGACACTTCCTGTTGCCTTTGCATGATATCTTCATAAACAGCCAGTGCCTGAGTGTAATTTCTTTTAGCAAAAAGAGAATCGCCTTCTTGAATACTCGATACAGCAAAAGCTTTTTGAAAAAATATTTGGCTTATAATCAGTGTGATATAAATAAATGTAGTTTTTTTTGTAAGAGATGCTTGCATTGTGTTTATGGAGTTCATACCTTTGCACCGCAATTTACGGAAAAGGGGTAAGAAAAAAAGTAAAAAAGTAAAAGATTCCGTAGCTCAGCTGGTAGAGCAATACACTTTTAATGTATGGGTCCTGGGTTCGAATCCCAGCGGGATCACAAGTTAAGTTGCCTGAAGCCTGCAAAAGACGCAGGTTTTTTAGTTTATCTGATCCAAGTAGCACTTGGATCAGGGAAGATTATACAATATTGATTCGTTAAGAATCGCGTTTAGACTATAGACATATAAAGTCTGTTTTAAAAAGGTACCAGATTCCGTAGCTCAGCTGGTAGAGCAATACACTTTTAATGTATGGGTCCTGGGTTCGAATCCCAGCGGGATCACAATCATCAAATACAGCTCTAGAAACGATGTTTTTAGGGCTTTTTTTATGCCCTCACCGGACGAAAAAGCGCCTTGCTGATACTATTTTCCGTGTTTTCTACTGAATTCGCTTGCCCTGTTTTACAAACCACTTGCTCATTTCACTTGCTTTCTCTACTTGCTCACCTAAATGTGCTACTTGCTCACTTTATGTGCTTGTTTGTAAGTGTTACTTGCTTTCTGAAAAAGTTTCTATTTTTTGTGAAAAATTAATAGAGTTAACATCTACTAACTTTTCACTAATTCATTTAATCATGCTTAAAAAATGAGTATTCTTTTCTGGCTTAGGAAGAACCAAGCTAATAGAAAAGGCGAATGTCCACTATGGTGTACTATCTCCATTGAACAAAGTAAAGCAGAGTTCTCCTGCAAAATTACTATTGATCCTGTTAATTGGGATCAAAAAAATCAAATCGCTACTGGTCATCTTGCTGGTTACATCAATGTTCAACTGGAGCTAATCACTAAAAAGCTTCTGGACATCAAATTAGCAAGCCACGCTCAGGAGAAGATAGTAACACCTGCCTTAATCAAAGATCAATTTTTAGGGAAAACAATTGCCCGTTCTACATTTTTAGAAATGTTTCAAAAATGCCTCAGTCGCAAAACGGCTCTCAGCCAGGCGACAAAAAAACGGTATGAAAGGAGACTCAAACACATAGAGCTATTCCTGAAAAGTCAGCGCAAAGACAAGATTTTACCTGAAGAGTTCAGCCCTAATCTATTGGAAGAATTAGAACACTATTTACGAACTGAGAAAAAGATCAAATCACAGGAATACTTATATCGGTATATCGATTGTGTAAGAGAGGTATTACGATTTTGTAAAACAAAACAAATCCCTGTCCACTTGGGAACATTGGACTATAAGATAACAAGAGGCAAACCTAAAACTCCTATCTATATGACTCGAGAACAGATCAGTGACCTGGCCGCATTTGATCACCAAAATTTTAGCCTTATTAAAACCAGAGATTTAGCACTATTTCAGAGATATACTGGTTTTGCATTTGGTGATATGATGAGTTTCGATTATGAGACAGATGTGATCATTGTTAATAACAAAAGATGGATAAAGAAGGTACGCGGTAAGTCTGGACAGATAGCACTATTGCCTTTTTTTGATGAGGCTCACAAGATCCTACAAGCCTATGAATACACATTACCTAAGATTAGCAATCAAAAGTATAATGCGTACTTAGGAACAGTAGGAGAGTTGATAAACTTACCTTTTAAGTTATCTTCTCATGTGATGCGCAAAACTGCTGGTGCGCTCTGGCTCCAAGAAGGTGTACCTTATGCTTTAGTTTCAAGCATGCTAGGGCATGCTAATATCACTACTACTCAAAAACATTATGTTAGAGTGGATTTAACCATACTACAGTCCTACTTTGGATAATATTATTAAAAAACAAAAAGAACGCAGAAAGTCTGCGTTCTTTTTGTTTTTTAATAATTTAACCGTTTACTTAATTTCTTTCAGTGTGCTTATTTCGGTTACCAAAAAAGTATCCTAATATTAATGTCACAATATTTGACATAAATAGGATATAAAAATCAAATACTTGCTTTACTCCTTCTGTAGGATTTATAATAATAAACGCAGCGCTTATTATTAATAGCAACCCAAATGTGAGTGCTATAAGAACCAACGCAAATCTCTCCTTAAAAGATTCGTATTTCTTTGTATGAAATTTGCTATTCCCTTCTTCACTTCCAAAGTCAGTCACTTCTTCTTCTTTGGTACTCTCTTTTTCATTTTCCATATCTCGCGCTAACAAGGTTTATGTAAAATTTAGTGATAAATGGTGTTGCTTTTGACAAAAAATCACTTGCCTCTAAAGACAAGTTACCTATGCATACTAACCGGGTTTATTACCCTTCCTGATGATTCGCGAATATGCCTAGCATAACACGTCTCTATTCAGTTTATAAGACAATTGTATATGACCTAAACTATTATTATCATTTAGACGTCATAAGTTGTGGCCCTTGTGCCTTGCACAGTCACTAGTGTTATTTAACATTCTCATTGCTAGCTGGTTAAATTGATTGGAAATGTGACATGAATAGTTACAAAAAAACTTAAGAGGTCTGCCTCTAGCGTGAGTTACTATGCCTTGCATAGTTATAACTCGTTTGGGTGTTGCTGTGATCATTGAGGTTGTTTTAAAGTTGATCTACTTGTTAAAAATAGGATTACGTGAACGTGAGTTGTATGCGTTCACGACTCCCATCAGGATGCTCAATGTAGACTTTAGCTCCTGTTTTTATACTTATTACCACATCGTGAGCAAGCTCAATACAACCCGCTACAAGCTGGGTTCTATTGCTTATTCCGGTAATAGAAGATAATTCTTCAATTTTGGTAAGAGTCCTAGGTTGAATTCGCATTTGCACTAGTTTGGACTCACCAGATTTTTGAAAAATTTCTTTTTCCTTTAATTCATCAGGCATGTATATCATTGTTTTTTTAAGGTGAATAATTAAAGCCAGGATTTTCCTGACCCTTTCTTGGTTAGCGCGATATCATTACAATATGTATTTATTTATTGTAATGATTAAATGTAATGACAATTTGTAAGTATTCCAAATGTTAAAGAGAAAATCTATATTTTTTTATTTTTTAAGCCTAATAGTATATTTGATAACTTCTAAGTGGCAGGCTCAAGTACCCTGTCTACAATTACAAAGCCGGACGGGAGTGCCTGGCTTTTACTATTTATACCCTACAAGAATAAAAATATGGCCCTAACATATTTCTGTATCTGATTATTGTATACATTGCTCCTAATTTTTTTATTTTATTAAACGCTAAATGGTTATTCCATGAATGCTAAACCAATCAGCCGTATTCAACGGATAGATTTTCTACCTGCGAATGCCTCAAAGGTGATTGACGTTTACAAACCATTGTTCCACTTCAGAATGAAGTTACCTCTGTATCAGTCGAGGATTCAGGCTGGCTATCCCAGTCCTGCTGACGACCATTTAGATAAGGAACTTGATTTGATGGAAAAGCTTATCCAAAATAAGCAGTCTACATTTTACCTTCAGGTCACTGGAGATTCAATGAAAGGATGTGGTATTTTCGATGGCTCTATCGTGATCGTGGACAGATCCCTGAAAGCAAAGGACGGGAAAATAGTTATAGCAGTTGTCAATGGTGAATTCACCTGCAAACGGCTAAAAATTGAAAACCGTCTTGTTTATCTCTGTGCAGAGAATAAGGATTATCAGGATATCCTTGTCACAGAAGATATGAATTTCAGAGTCTGGGGAGTTGTAACGGCAACTGTCACCAGTTTTTAAACCTATCTTTTAGGTAAATTAGGTAGGTCATTCTCAGCAGTTATTGAGAGGTCAAATAACTGCACTTTTAAATTAAAAATCCGGTGTTCGGATTAGTAGACGGCAACAACTTTTATGTTAGTTGCGAAAGGGTGTTCAACCCTGCCATTGAAAATAAACCCGTTGTTGTGCTTTCTAACAACGACTCTTCTGTTATTGCCCGGAGTAATGAAGCTAAAGCTCTGGGTATTCAAATGGGTGTGCCGTATTTCCAGATAAAATCCCTCCTGGAGCAGCACAATGTACATGTCTTTTCTTCAAACTACGCCCTTTATGGGAACATGTCACAGCGCATGATGGATGTGTTATCTGCCTTTACAGATGAGATTGAGGTCTATTCAATTGATGAGTGTTTTGTTGGTTTAAATGGATTTGATCGCTGGAATTTAGAAGAGTATGGAATCAAGATCAGAGAAACAGTTTTACAACATATTGGGATTCCTACCTGTGTAGGAATAGCTCCCACCAAAACGCTTTCTAAAGCTGCAAATAACCTAGCAAAGAAACTATTTCGTAAAGATCCCTCTCAAAGTGGTGTCCTCCTTCTAGATACTGAAGAGAAATGGAAACATGCTTTGTCTCAGCTGAATGTAGCTGATATCTGGGGTATAGGTCATCAGTATGCTAAGAAGCTTTATAGCTATAATATTACGAATGCTGCTGATCTAGCACGAGTACGGCCTGCCTGGGCGAAAAAACATTTGGGGGGAGTTGTAGGAGAGAGGCTGATTGCTGAACTCAATGGAACGAGCTGTATTGAAATGGAACTGGTACCCCGAGCAAAACAAACAATATGTGTTAGTCGCTCATTTGGCAAAGTTGTAACAGATCTAGGGGAGATCTCAGAAGCTCTTTCAACTTATGCCAGTCGAGCAGCTGAGAAGCTCAGAGAAGAGGGCACTGTTGCTGCTGTCATCTCTATATTTATTCAATCCTCTCGTTTCAAAGAAAAGCCATTTAGTGCAGGTTTAACGATTACTCTGCCTTCACCCAGTTCAGATAGTCGAATTATTGTGTATCATGCAATAGAGGGGCTTAAAAAAATCTACAAGCCAGGAATTGAATACAAGAAAACAGGGATTGTATTAAACGGGATTATATCCGCTAAAAACATGCAGACGCAACTTTTTGAAGAACGGCCTTCTAATCCTGCTTTAATGAAAACTATTGATAAAATCAATAAACGGTGGGGGCCTGGTACAGTTCATCTGGCAAGTGATGGTACTACTCAGGAATGGCAGATGCTCTCGACGATGAGGAGCAAGCGGTTTACTACCAGGTGGAAAGAACTGCCTGTAGTGAAAGTTTAATTTGCTTAAAGACAATTACTCACTTTAAGATACCTTAAAGTATTAAAGAGAGTTAACCCATAATTAAATTATGAGAAAGATTAAAGCTGATGAAGCACCCTTTTATATTATAATAGCCCTTTACCTTATTTATGTTTTTTCGGGTTCATACCGTCAGTCAGTTGGGGCATTTACAATACTATTAAGTTCCTTGTTAGTAATACTGACTTTTGCAAATAGGTTTATTTTTGTAATGCCTTATAGAAAAGTAACTAGTAAGATTTTGGGAAGAGCCTTCACTGTACATAGCCAAAGTATTATTAACATACTATTGTTATTATTCCTAAATACATTGTATTTACTGTTGAAGTATTCTACTTCTTTGTTGATTGTTAATATATGTATGATTTTATACGTATCAAGTTTCATTAACTTTGACTCGACTGAAAAGAAAGAAATAAATAGAGTAGAGTAGCTGGTTTCATAAATCACATGGATGAATCTTTCCTAAGTTTATTAAGCAAATAGATCTTGTCCTGAGTTTCTTGTTACATTTGTGATAAGGATACAGAAGTGGCGGAATTGGAAAACGCGGCTCTAGGAGAAGCTGCGAGATTTCTTCTCCTTTCAGCGATATCTCACTTGCAGGTTCAAGCCCTGCCTTCTGTTTTCCTACATACTAGCATCTTTGATCAGTTTGTTAAGCACTTTGATTTTCTCCTGAGTATCCCCTACATCATTGTGAACCTCCAAGCGTGTAGGCCAGGCCTCCAATGTTTCCTGAATTCTGGTTAGCTTATTGGAAACTTCCTGCATCATTTGTATAGATGGATCTACAGACTTACTGCTTTGTATTTCTGGCAGAGGAGCTTTTGAAGAGGATGAAGTATACCCACCATCCGCAAACCCATTTTTACGGGTACGCTCAGCCTCCAGATATTTGAAAACATTGGCATAACGAGGACTCTCAACCATCCATTTCGGCCCAACCCACTCATCTTCATGCACCACACCCACAGGACGGAATCCAGTGTTATCAGCTTTTCCAAATCCTTTGCCTGTGTATCCACCTTCAGCAAACTCAGGTAAGGGCGTAGCTGCTATCTTGGCAATCCCTAAAGCGCCAGTTGCACCAGCTATAATACTTAAAGGAATATTTGGCAAAGCTTTTACAACTGCAAGAGCCGTATTAATGATTGCTTGAGTCAATGCAATGGCTTTATCTACCTTCGCTTGTTTGCGTTTGGCTTCAGTAGCTTTCTTATCATACTCAGTTTCAACTCTAGCTTTTGCTCTATTGTATTGATCCTGGCTGAGTAGCCCTGCTTTGAGCTGCTGATCCAGCTTGGTAGTAGCAGCCGCCTTTTCCCGATCATACTGAGCAATTTTTTTATCAGTAGCAATTTTAGCAAAATCACCTACAGTAGCCAGCGCCTGTTGTCCAAACTGGATAGCAGCCTGCCCTAACTCTCGTTCTTTCGCTTTTTTCTTCTCAATAGATTCTGAAAACAAGGCTTCTGACTGAGCTGCATACTGAGCTTCTATCAGGGCTTTCTCTTCTTCTGTCAGTTCTTTATTCTGAAGTTCTATTTCCCGTTGGATATCCAGCTTTTCAAGCTTGGCCTGTAAAAGAAGATCTTCATTTTTACCAGCCTCGATTATTTCCCTTTCAGCATTAGCCAGGTTACGCCTGTTTCTTTGCTCCTGTAGCTTTCTTTCTGTTTCAGCTTCCAGCTCTAGCTTGTTTACCTGAAATCTTTGCTCTATCAGAAGCTTTTCTTCTTCAGTGAGTTCTTTGTTTTGCAGCTCAATATTTTTCTCCAGTTCGAGCTTTGCTAGCTTAGCCTGTAATAGCTTATTAGCATTCTGACCAGCCAGGACAATAGCCAGATCTGCATTAGCCAGGTCACGTTTATTCTGAGCCTGACGGAGCTTTTCGTCTATTTCTTTCTGAACATTTTCTTTATCAATACCCAGCTTCTGTTCCATTAAAACTTCCTGCTGGTGATATTTGTAGAGGAGCTCCTGCTTTTGAGCCTGGCTTAAATTAGTGTTACTAAGTACTTTTTCCCGTAACTTCTCTAATGCATCGACTTCTTTTTGATGAGCCAGCTCTAATTGTGCAATCCGGTCTATGTGACCTTTGGAGGCAATAGCAGTACGTAACGCCTCCAGCGCTTGCTCTGCTTTGGTCAGCTCGTCTGCATACTGTTGCTGAAGTTTTAGCGAATCATCTTTACCTTTTTTCTTATCTTTTGAGGAAAGATCGTTTAGTGTGGCAGGTGTGGTATCCTCTGGTGGATTATTCCCTTTGGAATCATCTTTTGTTTTGATTTCCGTTTCTACCTTAGCTTTGACTTTCACATCGGCAAACTCAGCCAGTTTACCAAGCCAGGAAATCACCTCTTTAATACCCTCCCAGAGCATCTTTAGTGGTTTAAGCATTTGCTCAATAGCAAAGCGAAATAAAGCTGATTTCTGATAGACATAATTAAAGCCACCTACCAGAGCCGTGATCACTGTAAGAAGCAGTTTAAAAGGAATCAGAGATACTTTCATAATTACTCCCAGTACTTCCATGATTCCGGCAAACAGAGAACCTTTATCCGCTGCAAAACCCAGATTAGCAGCCAGATCTCTGAATACAGAAAATAACTCTGAGAAGATTGGCCCTAATGTAGAATAGACACTACCTAACGTATTAAACAAACCAATCAGCAATTCCTGAACAGCGCCGATTGCAGGCGCTATACTTTGCCCGAATTGGAGCTGAAGCTTTTCCCAGGCTTTGGCCCGTTTTTCGGCAATAGCAGCATCGGTATTATTCTTTACATTGAATTCGTTTGTAAGAGAAATACCTTTCTCCATTGCATCATTTGCCAGTTTTTGCTTTTGGGCTACATCATCCGTTTTAGTGGAAAGCAGTGTCATTACCTTTGTAGCTTCCTGAGAGGTAATACCGAGTGCTGCCAGGCGTTTGGCTACCTGGTCGATAGGCACACCTTTAAAACTGGTAGCCAGTTTTAAAATGACCTCGTTTGGATTAGTATTAATCAGGTCCTTAAACGCCTTTTCTGTCATTCCCAAATGCTCAGCAAATAATCCAGTCGATTTCGAAGCAGTCAAAAGGATGTTGGATAAACCACCTGCAGAAATTTCAGCGGATAAACCCAGTTCCTGAAAAGCAGCTCCTAAACCTAGCGTCTGTGAGATTTGAGGAGCTAGATTTCCCAGCTGTCCCATCCGGGTCGCAAACTCGGCCACAACAGGAGCTGTCGCTGATCCACTAGCGCCTAACTCATTTAGAGCAGAACCTATTTTGTTTATAGCAGCTCCAGCGTCAAGATCTTTGGTTTCTTTGAAAAGGGTTTTGAGTGTTCCCAGTTTCCCGGCCACTTCTTCAGCACCACCGCTGAATTCATCACCCAGCGCCACAACTGCTTTATCTGTCGATTCGACAAACCCATCCATCTGATCAGCAGCAATGCCTATCTGACCTCCTACTTTGGCAATCTCCAATAGATCCAGCTGTGAGGTACGTGTGTCGAGCTGTCCAATCTTATCATTTAGTGCCTGGACTTCATCGGCTGTCATGCCGGTTGACTTCTTGATATCAGCAAACGAATCTGAATAGGTTTTCGCTAATTCATAGGCTTCTTTACCAAAGTTGATTACAGCTCCCACTACCATACCGATAGCAGCCAGAACTCCTCCCATGATCATACCACTGAGGGCACTCCAGGAGGAGCCGGAACTTTTGGAAACCTGCTCTGTTGTGACAGCTACATCTTTAGAGGCTTTATCTAAAGCGTATACATCCTCTTTTAGATCTTTGAACCGTTGACGTACCGATTTAAGCTCTTCAGATTTTTTGACAAATTCTTCTGTGCCTTGCGGTAGTTTTTCTAATTGTGCGTTCAGGATGGCAATGGCTGCTTTCATCTCCTTCATGGATGCTTCAGCTTTTTTACCTGATACAATGATTTCGACCTCTCTGGTCTCTTTGTTACCTGCCATTGTTGTATTACCTCATTTTATTATTACCTGTTAGGTTACAATTACATTTCCAGTCTAACTGTACCGGTTATTTTGTCCAGGACAGAAACAGATTTATTGCCTGCATTTTCCTGAATGATCTGAGCCAGGATATAGACTTCTTTGGCAATGATTTTAGAATACCACACTTTTTCCTTTCGTGGTTTTGTTCCCAGTAGTTTATTGACCAGTCTGCTATTTCCTGAGCCTAGTTTCTTACCACGGCCAACACCCATATCCACGAACTTTCCATAATAGGCATAGAGCATTTTGATCTTTGTCAGATCTCCTCCTGATTCAGCGGTGACAAAGGCCTGAAAAGAGCTATTGAGTGTACCTGTTTTACCAATTTTGAGGCGTTTGATTTCTGCCCTCCATTTTTTGAAGGTCACAGCTGCCCAGGAGCGGGCTATTTGCACATTGGTTTTCTCTGCCATGTGATAAAGTTGGCAGAATAGAAGGAGGGAAAAAAAGACAGACTGATACTTGTGAATTCAGGCTATTACTATGGCCTATAACAAAATCAGTGTTACTTACAATACCTATTTTGTGGTATTGTAAGTAACACTGATTTGTTCTAGTATTAGGTTTATGATAATTTTATCTTAGCCTTATGATGAAAAATAAAAAGATTGAAGACCCTTTCTATCAAAAAATACAGGAAGAAATAGATCTTATGGACAAAAAGACGGATAGACTGAATGCAGTCTTCTATTCATTTAAAATTATTCAAATTTTATTCGCAGGAACAGTTACTGTACTTTCAGGAATAAAAGCGAAAGACGATATTGAAATTGCAAGTATGTGGATTCTTATACTAGGAGCATCCATAACAGCACTAACTGCTATTGATACCCTTTTTCAGTTTGATACCAAGAGAAATACATCTAAACTTATTTTATTTGAATTACGCTTAATTAGATCTGATTTAGTCAAATTACACATTGAAAATAAGGAACAAAATCCTATCCCAATGGATGATAAAACCAGGAAAGATTTTTTTGACAGGCATAACAAGGCAATTTTATATGGAAGAGATTTGCTCCAGGCAGATGCTTCCTGATCAAAAATTAGACTGTTACCTTTTTCAAATCAATGGTAGCCTTACCAATACCGTCTTTCATACTGACAGTAAACTTAATCTTTTCATAGAAGTATTTGACTTTGTCAATGAGTACTTTTCTTGTAGGATCGAGTGTTAACAGATCTGACATTGACAGGCGAACAGAATACTGCACAGATCGGGTTTTGTCTAAAAACTCGATCCAGTCTTTCCAGTTGTTTTCATATAATCCATAAGGACCAGCATACTGCAAAGAACGATTGGTGAAAGGCGCTCCTGACCAGGTTTCATTGACAGCTGATCCCAATGGATATAAGTTAGATAAAGAGTCTGTCTGAGAACCACCATAGAGTAAAAGACGCATGGAAAACTTTTTATTCTCTCCAGTTCCATAGAGGACTGAAGCGCCTTGCTGTTCTGTAGCAGGTACAAGCCAGGAACGCCCATTTTGTACCGTTTTAACTGTGTGAAGTGTTGACATTTCGGTTGTGATAACTTCACCACCTGCACCATATTTATACTCTGCCCAATCGACAGGCAATGATTTATTCAGCTCGTCTTCTGATTCAACAGTTTGCTTTAAAGTGTAGCCCGACCGATCTGGAACGCCTTCAGTGTAGGTCATCTCTGATAAATCTGTCCAATCTATATAATTATTATCTAGTACCACATCTTTCAGCCTAATGATAGTAAGGGTTTTAGAATTAGCATTAAAGATGTAGGACAAGCCAAATAGCTGCCGTAAGGCATTGAGAAAGACTGTTATTTTCTCATCGGGCACATGTTTCTGATAATTGAGTGAACCCGATGGTGGAGCACCTGCTGCCTGGCCCAGATATCCAGGCTGAAAAGTATTATAAATCACAAGCCGTTTTACATAGTCTTCATTAAGCCAGTCTCCGGAAACAGTGTAACCATAGGCAGCCATGATCTGACTAAGTATAAACTTTAAAAATGGAAAAGGGACAATCGGACCTGAAAAGGCGCCATTTGCATATAAGTTCACATACCCATTAAAGCCAGGAATGGGATTTTCTTCATCTACTTCAAAAAACAAACTATTCCGAATAGGGAATAACGCGTATTCATCATCAAGTGTTTTGATCGTAGCTGAGAAAATACCCTGTCTGTACGTGACTGCCTGCATGGATACATCTTTGACCAGGGCTGAAAAATCACCAGCATCACTTTGAAAATTGAGCGTATACTTTCCCCCACTAAAACCCCTGTACTTGAGAATACCTACTTTCCAAAGCACATGATTAATAAAGAACTGACAGGGAAAATCTCTTTGAGGTGGTTCAGCTAATGAAAGGTTTTCCGGATTCCCCAGTAAACGCTGATTGGTTCTTGAGTAGGGTGCTGTAATTGGATAGGTAAGCAGTCCTGGCGTTTGATCTTCTTTCTGAAACAATGGATTATAGAGTTCAATAGATACTGTCGCTCCTGGCTCCAGATCTAAGAACTCATCACCAATTTTAAAACCGATCATAGATAATACTTATAAATCTGGTGTATAGGAAAAGGATTTGGGTAAGGTAAATTCAAAAGCAAGGCTATTGTCTGTACTGGTTTCATCGTGGACAATAGCGGTTTTCATTTCCACCACTCCACCCAGATAGCGATTATTCCTAAATAAGATCACAGATTCTGAAATAACAAAATCACTAAGCGCTCTGAGCTGATCAGCCTTAAAGGGCTGAGTCGTGATTTTTAAGGTTGTTTCCGCATACTTTCGGACAGTTGTAATTTCACCTGCTGAAGCCTTGTAATTCACGGGTCGGATCTTCTCCAGGTTGGTGCTTTGTGGTTCCAGCTCCAGAGTAGATTTACCTGTAACACATAAAGTATTATATCCTCCCAGGCTATTTAAATACAGAAAATAGCGTTTCTGTGCTACATACTCACTTTTGAGTGTATAATACCTGGTTTGTGAGATCGTTTGGCTATTGGCTCCACTGATATTGATTTGCCAGCTCTGTACTGTTTTAGCAGGTTGCTTTGTATCCAGGCCGAGCTGAGCAAAGCCTGCTGGTATACAGTACAGCTCATAACGTTTGACATCACTGACGGTAAAGGCAACAAAGCTGTGTGTGGTACCATCTGTAAACGTGATCTGGCAGTTTATCTGGAATGATCCGAGTGTAAACGAGTCAGGCATATAATACAAGTACTCAGGCTGATCGGAAAATACCTCTTTTGTTACAGGCTCCCAGGAAAAGAAAGGACGAACTGAAGGCAGATATGAGGTAAAGAAGGTATTTCGGCTATACTCCTCAAAGCTTAACCCTCCCAGTAACACATATCGGATATCAGCCTGTGTATAGGCTCCGGGAACAGCTGGAGAGCCAAACTTTTCAGTGTACCGGAGATAGAAGCGTTTAAAGACTGAATCGGCTCTGGATACGATGGTTTCTTTTCCTTCCGGAAGATAGGGCTTGAGCTGAGCATCCAGAATCGTTTGCACTTCAAATGTTGTTGATCCGTTTGAGTCGGCTGGTTGCTCCAGCACAGCTACCTGGACAAAGTTTTCCTGTAAATAATCCTTTTCCACCCATACTTCACACAGAAAAGTCAGATTCGGCTTTGTAGCCGGATCACTAGCCAGGAGCTGCAACGGAATCGGATTTTTGGAAAAGTAAAACTGAAAGGATTGTATCCGAACAGTTGCCTTTTGTGTACAACCTATCGAATCGGTAACAGTGATAATATAGGAGCCTGCTGGAAGATCTGTTCTATCTTTTAAGGTTGAACCATCTGACCAACTGTAGGTATAGCCTGTATTACCTGGTTTCCCACCTGTTACCTGAAGGGTTACATCATCTTCGTTAACCGTTGCAACAATCTTTATTTCCTCATTCTGTTTTACCTCCCAGCTGACAACACCTGTATTACCTGTACTATCGGTAATAGTCAGGCTATATACACCCGCTCTCAGGCCTGTCCGATCTTTGGTAGTCGGACCGTCTGACCACTTATAGGTAGTATAGTTTCCATCTCCTCCGGAGGGAGTAATAGTAAGTGCGCCGGTTGTTGATCCATAGCATTGTGCATGCTGAATGACAGCACTAGCTACAATAGGCGAATATTGAGGCTCAATGATGGTTACTGTAACTGAAAAGGTAATACCTGCTGCATCCGTTAGTGTACATTTATATACACCCGCTTTCAGACCATACCGATCTTTAGTAGTAGGTCCACTGCCAGGGGCTGCGCCAGGATCTGACCATTTATAGGTATAGGGTGCATTGCCTCCGGTGGGAGTTAACACAACTGTACCATCCGAACCACCCCGAATCGTTACATCTGTTTTTTGTACACCAATTGCAAGCGCTGTACCTGATCCTCCATAAACCTCTATGACATTGGTAAAGTTGCTATTGTCTTCTATTGGTTCAAATTCCCACCCATAATTCTTAGCGGTGATGTAAACGTTATTAAAGTCATTGTAGACATTTACCTTATTGCCGATCCGAAGCTTTATCGCATTGACAAAATCATCTGCATTTTTGTAGTAATAGGAAGGGTTGGCCTGTACTTTTTTCGTATCGGCTGTATGCAGAAAGGTTGTCTTTACTCCCTGAACAGTGATGGAAAACAAGCCACCGGCTGCATCGGTAACAATGTTTACAACGTTTACCTGTAAATAGGCTACCTGATCCATTATCTACCTCCTATCCAATTAGCAGCATCATAGGCTAGTGCCTGATTCGCTGTGGTGAAAAATTGAAATCCAACCCTTACACCTAGATACAAACCGATCCGGCCTACTTTGCTGATCGTGCTTTCTTGAAGAGAATACATGCGGTTGTTGATCCGGTCTGAAAAATTGAGTTTCATCCTGGAAAGAAACTGCTCTGCAAGCTTTTCCATTCTGTCATAGGCTTCTTCTTCGGCGTTAAATTCCTGCTCTGAAGTAGTCAGTAGCCAGAACATACCGGCAAAATGTTTTTTGATATTATCTGACTTATCATCTTCATATACATTTTCAGCAGAAGCCAGGATCATAAAAGGAGAAACCAGGCCTGAATTTTCATTCATCAGGAAATCATCCAGGTTACTGTGTCCGAGTTCATCTACTGAAAGAACGATCCGGGCGAAGTGTTGCTCCTGGTCGGAATGCTGGAGGTCTTTGTGCTTTTCGCAAAGGGCGCGAAAGTAATTGGTATATTCAGAGTGTGTCATGTGCTAATCAGAATGATTAACACGAAAGTAGACTGGAAATTTCCACCAAAAAAAGACAGTATCTATATTGTAAAAGTTAATCTATCCATTCTATCGAAAATCAATTATGAGCTACATAAAAGACAAGTTATTACCTTATGGATGGCCAACCTTCTTTTTACTAATAGGAGTTGGAGGAATCTATCTTTATTGGACATATTCATCAGAACCTGCCTTGCCAGTAGTCTTATCAATTGCAGGACTGACTTTTGGCGTCTTTCAGACTTTATTGAATATCAAAATTCAGAGTATTAGAAATCTTTATGCCTTGAGGCAGACTGAGTATAAAAATGTCTTAAAGTTATTAAATGATATTTCAGACGAAACCACAAAGAAAATTATAACGAGTGGAGATCATGCAACTTTCGCATCATTGATAATGAATAAAGGGAATGAGCTCTCTCTTTGGATCGAATTAAATGATAATCATCTTTTTCCAGCTTTGAAGCAAAACATGAAGGCAAAAGAATTATATGAGGTCGTTAAAGCTATTGTAGTTGCAAGTCACAATACTTTTGTAAAAAATGAAGAACTAAAACAAGATAAGAACCAGGATAAAACGGTAGATCAATTTGTGTTAGATTATAATTTTGAACTAGCAGTTCAAGATTTTATAAAGGCATACAAATCTGCAAAGCTTAAATTCCTAATAGAATTACAATATTATTTTAAGTAAACGAAATATTTTTCAATTATGTGTTGGCCAGAAAACGGACGTTTTTTGTCCAGTTGATAACATCTCTTTGAACTATGTAAAAAGGCTGTTTTTTGGATAGATTTTTTAGTGCCCTTTTTTGTCCATTTTTAGTAGATTTACAGTTCCACTTTTAAACTGCCTGAATATGAGTTGGGATAAACAACAAAGTGTACTGGAGTACATGAATAGGTTTGAGGATTACTTCTACAAAGATCTGGATGTTCTTTTGAGCATAAAGAAAGATGCAGATGGTTTTGGAGCTTGTGCTACCGCTCAGGCAATGCTGGTATTTTCAGCAGTTGATTTATTTTCTTACTTGACCAGAGGCTCAAGTGAAATGCGAAAACTAAGCAATGGAGATCCAATAACAGATGAAGACTTATTAAAGGCTGGTAACAATACAGATTCATTCAAGATCTTTTTAAAAAAGAGAAGATACTTTCCTGAAATTGATGAAAATGATATAGGTAATTTGATTGCAATTTACCGTCATGGGATTGTTCATCAATATTTTCCAAAATATTGTGGCATTGGAAAACCTAAATGTAAAAATGAATTAGAACATCTTTTCTATTCTAGCGGAACAAAAGAGAATGGAGATCCTGCCTATAGTTTAAATGTGAATCGATTCAGTTTAATAGTTAAAAACGCATTAAAAATAATTAAGAGTGATCTTAGTTCTGATGAAGATTTGGTAAATACCTTTTATTTAAGACGGGAGAAAAAAGATCAGGCAGATAAGGCGATAGGAGACGTTTTTATACCTGTAAATCATGATATATGTGATCCTTTTGATTCCAGTCCTAATACTACTATAGCTCCAACTACAACACCACCTCCAAGTACACATATAAGATAATTAATGAAAGTAGCAATCTACTCACGTGTATCGACCAAAGATCAGCAGGCAGATAACCAGCTGATCGCCCTTCAGGAGTTTTGTAAACGTTTTGACTATACCATTTATGAGGTATATACAGATCAGGTATCAGGATCAAAAGGGGAAAAGGATAGAGCTGAGTTCGCCAGGCTCATGAGTGATGCCACAAAAAGAAAGTTTGACTTAGTACTGTTCTGGTCACTGGATCGCTTTAGCCGAGAGGGAGCTGTCAAGACGCTACACTATTTGCAAAGGTTAGATGATGCAAAGATTGGTTTCCGCTCACTCCAGGAGCCGTTCTTGGATAGCACCGGAATTTTTAAAGAGGCTATCATTTCCATTCTGGCAACACTGGCAAAACAGGAAAGGCTCCGGATATCCGAACGCACAAAAGCTGGTCTGGAGAAAGCCCGCAAAGATGGCAAGAAGATTGGCCGAGAATCGATTTCAAGCGAGTTATCAGCCAAGATCCGCAATGCCAAACGTGAAGGATTAAGTAATAGAGAAATTGGAAGACAGTTTTGTATTTCTCATTCTACAGTTAGTAAATACTTAAATGTCTAATGGTTGAAAATCACTATTCATTTATATGACTATATAAGTTCTTTGTTTTTTCTATGAAAGTAATCATACCATTGTAAGGACTATTTACACTTTTATCGTGAGTGTTGTAATAATAGCTATAATAAAAGTGAGGCTTTTTTTCTCTGTTTATTGCATCTTTTTTGAAATCCTCTAATACAATATTTATCCAAGTTCTATTTTGCCATATTTTGTATTGAGACTTATAAAATTCGTTGTTGAATACCTCATTAATATATTGGATAGTCTCTCCATCCAGATATGCATTATATTTATCAATAGCATCATTTAGTAATTGCTCCCCTTTTTCAATATATATAGAATCATTTCGATAAGGATGTTCAAAACTATTACCCCTCAAACCATTGTAAAAAACATTTGTAATCGAAGATTTAAAGAGCCTTGATAAATAGGTTGTATCCTGAATCGTGGTAAAATAGTTTTGAGTATTAATCGATGCGTCAAAATTTAAAGGTGTAAGTATATATCGTATACCTGTTTTGATTTGCTCATTTGCCGCATCTGTTATTAATGAGGCTTGCTTGTTTTTCTGATAAGTTTGATAAACAGAAATAACAAATGTCACCAATAAAATGGATAATACTATTTTTCCTGATAAGGTCAGCTTATCTATTAAACTAACTTTTGTAGAATCCCATGTATTTCCTGCAATTGCTACTAATCCACTTATTAAGCTTATTATTAGAAATAGATAATCCATAAAAGCAAACAGTTAGTATATTCAAATATATACAAGGGAGAAGGGTGTATCAATACCTTATTTGAGGTATTTTTCAGCCTCTTTTGCATCCTTAATCGTACCATTCAAATGCATCAGTACAAAAGGTGCATTCAGTGTCATAATATGCTCAATCGTTCCAAATTTATCATTGGGAATATGACGAGCCATTTCTAACCACGTGTTGACTGGCTTTGCTTCAGATTCTCCACCTTCAAACAAATCCGGATATCTGGCAATAAAGGTTTTCCTGCATCCCTGATAGAAAAAGAAGATAGCCAGTTTGTAGGCTATGGGTAGTCGTGCCACGATCTCAGCCCGCTTTTCAATGGTATGTTTGTTAAACTCTTCCCGGAGATCACCTGTCTCTTTGTTATCTGTGCGGCCTGGCCGGTAGAGTACGGAGACAAACTTATTGAGATCCTCTATCTTTTTACTTTGAAAATACTGCTGAAATAGTCCATCTGCAAAAATCAACTCATCATAGATGATATTTTTCAAACCATCGGAAGGACCAAACAATTTTACTCGTTTTCCAAACCTGATTTTGAAAGGCTCCAAATCAATAGAGAAGAAAGGTACTTTCACAACTGGCAACAGTTGCCTGGTCAATACATTCTGATTATCCTTTAAAATAAAATCTGTTAAGTAGAATAACTGTGCAGCCTGTACATGAGTAAACCAGCTATGCATTTTCTTTGTACTCAGCCTGATCAGAACGGATACGATCCTGTATTTAATCACAACCAAAGGTAAAGGCATATGAAGCAGTTGTATGATAGATAGCAGCTGCTTTGCAGAAAGCTCACTCCAGGACTGAGGGACTTGTCTTTTAATCCTGCTTCTGAACAGGGTATGAACAAAACGTTTTGTGCGAATTTCTACTGGTACCATAAACTTTATTTGGTTTCCATGGAATCCCGGGATTCTGGAACATTGATAATATTTTGTTATAAAGGTTTTGTTATAGTTGAGAGCCTGCTATAATAGCCAACACCACCAAACCAGTACCAATGAGCTTATTTCGGACAATGACCTTATCTTTATGCCTTAGTTTCTCATTCAGCTCTGTTATCTGTTTATCCTGGCTGCTCATGTAGTTGGTTTGAGCTGACAGAAGCGTATCCCTATCTGATATTTGAGAAGTTAGGATTTGCTTTTCCTTCTCATTGTTCTTAGTAATCTGAGTGAGTGTATGCACCTGCACCTCTAGATGACTAATCATTTCCTCTTGCTTTTTGACCATCTGAGCAGCAAAAAAGCCTTTTGTATTCAGCTTGGTAATTTCCTTGAGCTGTTCACGGGTAAAGCAAAACCGGATCTGACTGCTATCTTTCGAGCCGTATAGTTTCGGGGTCAGATCTATACCTGTTTCCTGACTGTAAACAGGCAGAGTTACGCTGATCAGGATGAGTGCAATCAGAAAGTATCTCATTTTGGAGTTTTATTTAAATCATTCAGATTAGCCCAGTAGCGCATCAGATCTTCATCACTCATCTGACTAATTTCATGCAAAGCTCCTTTTTCATTCTTTCGCAAACGGATGATATCGGTTTTGAGCTGACGGATG
Organism: Xanthocytophaga flava; assembly: GCF_030068545.1. Classification (NCBI taxonomy): domain Bacteria; kingdom Pseudomonadati; phylum Bacteroidota; class Cytophagia; order Cytophagales; family Rhodocytophagaceae; genus Xanthocytophaga; species Xanthocytophaga flava. The sequence goes on from NZ_JASJOR010000037.1 coordinate 27,171, forward strand.
AATACATCATGATTGACCACTATTTCCTGAAGTTGCTTATTATTCTCCCGGATCAGTTTCATTTCCTGCGTTTTAATCTGATCATTGATCTTTTGCGCAATTCGTAGTGAGTCTACCTGCTTTTTAACTGTTTGCACATTTTGTTGTGTACTGGCTACCTTTTCCCGATCATGATAGGAGACAATGATCTGAATGGAAAAGAGAATACACGCCAGGACAAACACACCCCAGGTATGCATTTTGGAAAAATCAATTTGTGCTTTGATTAGATTCAGAAGGGTTGTTCTCTTGTTCCACAACAGGAGTAACAACTTCTTGATTAGAGACAGGTTCATCGGTTTTTAATTTTTGAGTAGATTGATTGATTTTGGTTTCCAGAAATTCAGCGATTTGTTTAGAGATAATCCCTAGTCTGGAGGCAAATTTTATAATCGAGAGCAGTGTAGCCGCAAACAGCAAAGCCATGATAGCCTGAGGCATCCAGAAAAAGATATATGGGCTGTAAGTAGCCACGCCAGTAGCAACAAACAGTAACAGCACGGCTCCAAATAAGGAGCTGGTGACTGTCAGTATTTTCTTTCGGGTTACTTTCCAGGAAAGCTGTTTTAAGGTATAGATCCAATACAGCTCTAAAAACAAAGCCACATGATAGATTACAAACAGAAACCAGACCGCTGAAGCTGGTTTCCAGATATAAGTTTCTATCAAACCTGTAGCCGTAGTTAGTAGCCAGGCAGCACCCAAAGCGATCTTTTCAGAATTGACAGATACATTTTTAGCAGCAACAATCAGAAGTCGGGACATGATTTTATGTTTAAATAGCTGCTTTGATTAGTGTGTTGCTGCTTCAATCATTCGTGCTACAGTCTTGAGCGTTTTGGCATAATTGGGATCTGTTGCATAGCCAGCTGCTGCAATTGCATCAATGAATTGATCCGTATCTGACTTTACCAGCAAAGCTTTTGCATAGCGCTTATTGCGAAAAAAGAAATCAGCATGATCTGTAAAACACTCTTCAGGAGTTTTATAAGCCCGGAAATAGTCCTTTACTGTATACTTATACAGCTTTTTGGCAGCATCCCACACAATAGAGATAACCTGTGGAAACTTGGCTTTATTGGTTGCCAGGTATTCTGTAGTAGTTAATAGCTGTTCATTGCCATTGACCCCATCAAAATCTTTGATACCAAAGAAATTATTTCCAGGTGCAGACTTTCCCCAGGCTGACTCACAAGCTGCCTGAGTGAGGATTGCCACTGCACTAATACCTTTCTTTTGCTGAGTCTGGAGTGCAAATACATAGTACTTGTCTACAAACGTTTTCACTGTTGGATTGACTTTTGACATAGTTTTTAGACTCTTATTTTATAGTTGTAAAAATTAGAATAGGCTATTAGAAAGCTCCGTAAATCCTCTTACCTGCTTGATTAGTGCCTGAAGAAGATGTACTCATAAATTGGTTGTAAAAGTCTTCAAAGAGGGTTTCTGTAGCATTTGCCTTTAGCCAGCTGACAGCCATATCCAGATAAGCCATACCATCCTGATAGGTCTGATCTCTGAGTTGAGCCAGAAGGTCAATAGAAGGTGCTTTCTCTGTTTTGCCTTCTGTAGCAGCTATCTCATTGAGAAATACCGTATCTTGCTGAATGACAATAGGCAGCTCCAGCAGCGAACGGGAAATAGTCAGGTTTGCTACAGCAGGTTGAATCAGCTCTAGGAGTGATTTGTACTTCAGGTCAGTGTCAGCAGTGCCATTGATCGAATCGTCTTTTATTTTGGCTTTGATTTTATCCAGTAAGCCAGTACTGATCGCCTGGCTGATAGTAAAGATTTCTACTTTCTTCATGGCTGGTCGCATCGCTAGAAATAACCGGCGTGAATCCTGGATCTGATAATGGGTTGAGAAAGTGACAGCATCATTGATCAGAAACTCTTTAAATACAGTATAGGACTGGTTTTTCCAGAGAGTAAATACATCTTTCTTTGATTCAAGAAATTTGAGCACATCTTCGAGCAGGTTAAAACCCTTATGAAACAGTTCTCTGCTTACTTCCTCTTTCTGCCACTGAAAAGCGGTTTTCTTTGTCTGATCCGAGTTGATCATAACACCTAACTGAGAAATAGTCACCTGTCCGGTTGTGACAAAATGCGCGATAGTCAGGTTAGCCAGTGCCGGCTGTATCTTCTCCAGGAGTGCCAGATTATCATCAGACAAAGGATCTGTACTATTGTAAGCAGCTAATAGATCCTCATACTGATCTGATCCGAGGTACTTGACTATATAGCTTCGTTGAGCCCATGCCAGTTCAGGCTTTAATGACTCAAAATTTGTCTCCGGATGTATTTTGACAAAGGGCGTTAGTTCCTTTGTGTTTTTGAATAGGTATTTCATGATAGATCGGAGTTGATAGGCTAAGCTGCGTTAGGGGTATTTGTGTCTGTAGACTCTAATTTGGGCTTTCCGGAAGTTTGAGGCATCAGGATTTCGCGTCTGAATCGGAAACGGATATCCGGATTCCATCCATTGTATTGACCAATAAAATGTATTGGCTCTAGTATTAAATCTTCATGCACTCGTACCAGGCTTAAATAGGTGTTGAAAGCTGCTTGTTTATCCGATCCGCTACCAGCTCCCATACCCTTACCCGGTGCAGAGCCAATCAAAGTCGGATCTACACTCAATGCATACAAAAGATGAGAAGATGCCTCCTGAGAGTCTTCTATGTAGATACCTGATTTGATTTTATTGTCTACAGGGGTGATTTTCCAGCCTGCATACTCTTGTCTTCGTTCCGGATCAGATTTAAAGACAGTCATCAGCGAATTTCCCGCATTTTCATTGCCTGACATGAACTCTTCAAAAGTCTGAAGCTCTTTTTGCATGATTTTAGCCCGCTCATCGGCTGTCATTTTGTTAAAATTGGGATATTTCCATTCCCACCACCAGGTAGCTGTTTCGATGATATATTTAATCGTTACCTGATTTTTAAAAATGGCTTTTTTGAAAGCAGGAATACTCTGAGCCACTTCTAACCAACCCGATGTACGCAAAGAGTCCCAGTGAGCCAGCTGATAGAAGCTTTTCCCTGGCGTGGGATAAGACACAGGGTAAATGTATTTGTAGCCTCTGGAATCTTCTTTTAAGGCTATGACAGGGTCATAATAGGGATCTAAAACAGGTACTTTGGTTGTTTCTGGTGAGCTGGCTGTACCTCCCTGATCCCAGTTTGCATTGATGTAACAGGTATTGACAAGACCTGTTTTTTTATCCTGTTTTCCCCACCGGCAATAGGAAGCCTCCTGAGCTGTCAGCCCGACAATCTTTTTACGATCCTTCGAAAGGATCATTTCAGGGAAAATATTGTAGTACCAATAAAAGTCTACAATGGACTCTAAAGCATAGCGCCTTATGGCTGTTCTTCTTAAAAACTCATCTACTGCACTATCCTTGATGCGTTTAAAGGTGACTTCTCCATTCTGATCCAGATCCTCGATCCCATACTCCAGTCCTCTCTGATACAAAGCTCTTGTTTTCCAGTCTATCGTAGGGGCTACTATCGTATTCTTATAACAGTCTCTTAGTACATTTTGAGGGAATAGGTTATCTGTACCCCAAGGCTCAATATCTGGAAACCCACTGCTAAAGCTATCTTTTATAATAGGACTGGTAGGAGTAGCAGCGGGTGTTGAACCAGGAGCAGAAGAGCCAGACTTACCTATAGTCATCAACACAGAGGACTTCTGAGAATAGGCTACTGTAGCAATATCGTTAACTAATATATCAGACATTATAGTATAGAGAGGGCTAATAGATCACAAGTTGACTATTGTAATGAGTGATCAGGCGTATGTGTATAGCACGTACCTTACCATTTTTAAGTAGTACCCTGCGTATAGAGTTATCCCTATCTATAGAGTGTAGCACTACCTGCTGATAGGTAGCAGACTTACCGGCTACCTTACGACGCACATCCGCCTTAATGAATGTGATATCAAAGGGCTTCTCTCTATGGGTATCTATCTCATTGAGTACTTCCTTTAAGGTGATAGTGTTCATATTGTATTGTGTATAATCCTGATCGTATAGCAAAGTTGGCAAGCGTTGAGAGGGAAAAAAAAGACAGCTCATTCGTGCCGGCCAGGGCCACCCACCAATCCATATATCGTAATTTTTTCAAGTGGAAATTTCCAGTTGGTGACAGCGCGTTGACGGGGTGAAAGTTGAGAGGTTGCGCCAAAACTTTTTTTGATACATTATTCAATAGATTTAAAATCAATGAGTTGGATAGTGCGAAGAAACGCCGAGGTGTTCAGTGATTTTGGTGTCTTTTTTTGGCATGAGAAAGAGAATTTCCTTTGTAAAAAAAAGGAAATAACAATTCAAGATGAGTATTCAACAATGGCTTATTGGTGGCCAGGATTACAAGGCTGGAGTAGAGCTGTATCAAAAGTTTGGTAATTCTTCTGTCTGGAAAAACATACTCAGCCAGGGGGAAACAGAATACAACCGAGACAAGCTCCTGTCTTTGCTGACAGACTTGTCTAAAGAGAATCACGCCGAGAAGCTAGCCAGTAAACCTGTAGCTGCTCCCAAACCAGAAGTTTATAAGCCAGCGCCTGAGCCTGGCTCACTTCTCGATCAGGTAAAGAGTGAATGGTTACCACTCTACAAACGCATGAGCTTTCTGCATACGCAACTGACACACCTGCCCGCAAAGGAACGCGGAGAAATTGCTTTTGAGATCCTGCGCCTGGATAAAGAAGTGAATCAGATCTGGAAGAAAGAGAAGTTTATCCGAGAGCACGGACAGCTCCCTGCAGAATCTATACAGGAGAGTAAAGCAGCTCATGATCTGTCTACTCAGATCGGAATACAAAAGCGGATTCTCAACCTTCGCTGCTCTATTTCCAAACACAAAAAGAATCCCAAACGGAAAGAGGATCTGACTGAATGGGTGAGAGAAAAAGCCGACCTGGAACAACAATTAAAAGACTTAGGATTAAACACTCAAAGCAATGGCTCCAAAGAAGAAATTCAGACCTGCTAACCGTACCAGCCGGATAGGATTCAGGCCTAACGGTACAGATATAGACGATGATATCTCAGGACAAGAACAGGAAGATGATATCCAGGGTTTTCCACTCACGAGCAAAGTAAAGAATCCCTTTAAAGCACTCGGTTTACGGCCTGGCCATATTGATTTTAATCCCAACAATCCAGCGGATAGGATCTATGCCTGGTATATGTCTGGGGCTTCACAGGAGCTTTCACCTGAAGATGAATGGTATCACCATGTATTTAAGACAGCTCACTCCGCACAGATTCAAGGCTATATGGATTCTGAGATCGCTAAGATTCTTAAAAAGAGATTTGAATTGTCTGAAAGGTTGGCCTATAAATATATATACAGCGCAATCAGCTTGTTTGGTAGTGCTAATGTTTCAGACAAACAGGCACAACGCTATATGCTGACTCAGATGGCTAAAAGCTGCTACAGACAGGCTAGGAAAGATCAGGATCTTAAATCTGCTTTACTGGCTATCCGTGAAATGAAAACCATTAACGGCCTGGACAGAGAAGATGCATTCCTGGCAGATCCGGCCACACTGGGAGGAAATACCTTTATGGTTCAGATCAATATGATTTCAGAAACGGGAGAACAGAAAGCTGTAACCATTGATCTGAATAAAATGGATGCAGCTCAGGAAAAGCTTTTGCAGGATACAGTCAATAACATGAATCAGGCAAGCAGCGAGGAATTTTGGGAAATCTTAGACAAAGCTACCGATGGTGATCCAGAGTAATAGAGCCATGAGTAAAGATATTGCTGTGCAGAATCTGGATCTGAACAAAGCACAGCTTCGTATCCTATCATGTGGAGCCAAAGAAGCGGTTTTTAATGGTCCGCGTGGTGTAGGTAAGTCTACTGGTATTGCCTGGCTGGTAAAGGAAGTTGTCGAAAAGATGCCAAGATCCAGCTGGGGAATCTGCGGAAATACCTATATGGGTATTCTCACCCGGACATTACCTACCACAGTGGCTGGCCTGGAGAAGTTAGGCTATATCAAAGATGTACATTTCTTTGTAGGCAGGCGAGCGCCTGAGCAGCTCCGCTGGCCGATGCCACTGACACAACCGCTAAAGTTTGACCACTTCATTCATTTCTATAATGGAACAGGTTTTCACCTGATTTCACAGGACAAGGGAGGTGGATCTGCACGGGGTCTGAGTTTAGACGGAGTCATTACTGATGAAGCGCTAATGATTAACAAAGAACAGTTTGATCAGGATGTTGTCCCAACATTGAGAGCCAACCTGAGACGGTTTGGACATATTCCGTTTCACAAAGGGCAATTTCATTTTACCTCAATGCCTTACGGAAATGAAGGAAAGTGGATTATGGACTTTGGCAACTACTATGAAAGGCAGGATAATTACGATTTTATCTATCTGCGAAACGAAATTATAAAGCTTCAGCTCCAGTTTTTAGATAATCCGGATCGTAATTTCCGCATCAGAACATGGGAACAATTGCAGAAACTAGAGAAAGAATGTGTCTTTTACAGGCAGAAACGAGGCAAAGATAAGGGTAAATTCTATATGGAGGCTTCGGCTTTTGACAATCTGAAGAATTTAGGCCTGGACTATTACACCAGGGAACGAGCCAAAGCAGCCTCAGAGTTTACCTTCCAGGTCGAATATCTGGGAAAACGGACCGATAAAATAGAAGGAGGGTTTTATCCTTACCTCTCGGATCTGCACAGGTATTCTACCTATGATAATGATTATCTGCACAGCCTGGAGTACGACCTGGAGAAAATCGGACTGATTGATTCGCGGGCAGATTCAGACTGTATCGCTACACAAGAACTTTGGTTAGGTGCTGACTGGGGATCGAAAATAAACTGTCTGTCTATCGGCCAGACAAGAGAATACGGGTTTGATTTTATAAATGCCATGTTTGTAAAAACTCCGCAGATCCTTGATGATGTAGCCAAAAACTTTTGTAACTACTACAAATACCATTTGAAGAAGGTAGTAAACTTTGTTTATGACCATACAGGTAATACCCAAATGGCAAATTCAAAGCTGACCTATGCAGAACAGTTTACTAAAATACTGGAAGAACATGGATGGACTGTATACAGGCTTACTGAGGGAGCTGCCAATTTTCACAATGATAAGTATATGCTTCTCTCCAGGCTGCTCAAAGAAAACGATCCACATTTACCAAAGCTTCGTTTCAATAAAAACAACTGTAAGTATCTGCTTATCTCAATGGATAATGCACCGGCCAGGGATGGTAAAAATGGAATCGAGAAAGTAAAAACCTCTGAGAAATCAACTACCATACCACAGGAAACAGCCACACACTTTTCTGATAGTGGGGATTTAATTATTTGTCATTTATATGGTGATCTATTGGATACTGAAATACCGTTTATGGGCAACGTTATGGGATAATACTAAAAAAGCCGACAAAATATCTGTCGGCTTTTCCATACTACATAATTCTACATCTATTGTTCTGTCTGTTCTTTCTTTCTAGATCCGGGTTTCTCTTTTTTCTGGAGGATTTCCGGATGATGGGTTGCAATCAGTGCAGCCTGGTCAGCTGTCATTGATCTAAGATCTATTTCCTGATTGATAGGCAGTCTGAATAGAACACGTGTAGGCTCTATCAGGGCCGTATAACTCTCTGCTAACTCAGCAGGTAATTCATTTTTTCTTGTTTCCATACGAGTAAATAAGAGGGAATAATATAAAAACCCCTTCGAAAAGGGGTTTTACTGGTTGATATTAGGGAGCTGTAGGATACAATACAATGTTTCCATCATAGAAGATCATACCATTTGCATAAGAATTGACTTCAAACGTCCATCCGTTCCGGCCTGAGCTGAGTGTACCTGAGTCATATTTTGCAGATATTTCAGCAAAAATATTCTTAGTTCCGATCTGGAATACATACCCGTTTGGGTTTGGAACCAGGACAATGAACTGATCATTTTTACATTGTCTTGCAAAACCAGCTGCTTTTTTGGTCGTACCTGGATGGAAGAACTCAACTTTAGGAGCGTATCCTTTGCCATCGCGTTCTCCAGTTAATTCCATCATTTTTTTAGCTGTATCCAGTGTAGCATATGCTGTATGGAATCCTTTACCTGTTTTAAAGGTATGCGCTGTAATAATCTCCAGTACTCCAGGTATTGTAGGTGTAGGGTTGAAATCCTGTATCACCTGAAAATAGGAAGTAGGAGCATAATAAATAACTTGGGTTAAACCTCCCTGGTTATCCTGGCCCTGTAGACCAGTCAAATCTGAATAATCCATCTTATAAGATCGTTAGCTTAAATAATTAGTCTAGTGCGTGTTTGGATGATATAATTGCTGATGATATAATTGCTGTAGAGTGAATCAGAACTATCTCTCTGCCTGATTACAGAGCTTTCAAAAAGCCAACCTTTTTATCTACCAGCTCTTTTAACAATTCCTTGTTAGTAGCCAGATCGATTGCCTTATAGTCTCTGTTTTTGAATTTGAAGCTTGATACAGTTACTTCAAACTCTGCCTTACCAAGTTTTACTACCAGCTTTCCGGATGCTGACGCAGTAGCTGCTTTGGCTGCTTCTAATTGCTCTTGTAATTCTTTATTGCTTTTGAGCAGTTCTGTTACTGCTTCTTCCTGAGCTTTTATCTGTGTTTCTGTATCAGCTTTCAAAGCTGTATGAGCTGTTTCCAATGTTTTCAATTCAGCTTGTTTTGCTTCTAATTCAGCCTGTTTTGCTTTTAGCTGGCTTTCGGCTGTTGCCAGTTTTTCTGTCAATTCCTTAGAAATTGTAGATTCTTGTGTTTGATCTGCCATAATGGGTATAAGAAATAATACTATTCGTGAATGAAAATGCGTACATGAAAGGATAAAATCCCCTCCATGAAGGAGGGGCTAGAGTAGAGTTAAAGACTTTCTGATCTGAATTGATTAGGCCTGATCAGAGAAGAAAAGCAGATCCAGGATAGAGAAACCAAGTCCTTTGTGAGAATCGTTATACAGGAAGATCTGACGTTTTAAACTCTCCAACTGGAAATTGGAAGAGCTTACATTTTCTTTCTGCAAACGAACTGCGTTTCCTTTTGGAGTGATCCAAAGTCTGTCAGATCCCTGCATAGATTTGAAACCTTTCAGCTGAATGTTGGTTCCTTTCACTTTCATGCTGTCTCCTGTGAAGTCCATACGTTGACCGTATTTTTCACCATAACCATAAGAATAGCGTAGTGCTATATCCTGGTTACAAGCCAGAGAGGTAAGCGCAGCATTCCGGTACAGACTATCAATCTGTCTACAGAAATCTTCTACATAGTCAACTGTTTCTTTATCAGTTAAACCATCAATAGAACCCATTGTAATAGGAGCTACACCTTTTGTAATCGCTTTCTGAATCCAGTACTCAACCCCATTGATTGCAGTTCCTGCAGGGCCGGCTACACCAGGTGTAGGAGCTACATAAACACCTTTGAATACTTCGTACAGCTCATAATCTTCCTGCATTTTAGGAATGATCAGGTTTTCTACTAACCAGCGTACAATAGGCCATTCGGCACGGTTTAACTTGTTATCTACCAAGAAACCTAACCAGGAAGAACGTAAATCATCCGGATAGTCTTCATAATCCACTTTCACAGGGAACTGACGGATTTCACTAGGCTCAAACTTAGCTACTTGGGTAGGAGTCCAGCCTTTCTGGAATGGCTGCAATAAACGGCCAATACTCACTTTAGAGTCACGCCAGATATCAGAATCGGTTACTTTAGTAGTAAACTCGTTTTCCATTTCTGATTTGTGATAAAGAAGCGTAAGCAGATTTTTAAAGTTCTGCCCTGAGGCGAGGTAATAGGCGCCGAATTCGGCCTTAATGTCTGCAATATTCATTTTGCTTTAGTATATTATTGTTGTGTTTGGAAATTGATTCGTTGAAAGACTCTTTGTTGAAATGCTTAATTAAAAGGCTTAATTAAACATTGGGTTATTATCCAGCTGTCTGTTGTGAGGCAGATTAGCAATCACTTTAGTTGTATCACTCTCATTGCCTGATTCCAGAGTTTCACCTGATTTTACGGGAGTAGTAGGTGTTGCTCCTGGCTGAGATCCGTACTCGTCTGCTTTTGCTTTCCAATCTTTAGCAGATTGCTCAGCAGCCACAAGGCTCGTATTGGCAACTTTCAGATCTGCCTGAGCCTGATCGAGCTGAGTCTGAAGATTGGTTTTATCAGCTGTTAGCGTCTGATTTTCTGCCTGGAGGCGTGACATTTCACCATTGATTTTGTCTACATGCTCCTGTGTGAGTTGAGTTTCAGACTGAGAAGCAGATGGAGTCCAGCCTAAGAAGCCGGCAATAGCAACAAGTGTTGATGTTAATTTGGGCATAGTTCTATTTTGATTGGTATTTTGATTAAATGGATTTACGATTTGAGTTTTGGGAGTTCTGCCCAGCTCCTGAGCCAGGGCAATAGCTTCATCAAAGGTTCCGATAGAATCAGCCAGTCCATAGTCGTCAATGGCTGCCTGAGATAGATACATTTGTCCGTTTAAAGGAGCACCGGCTGTTTTTCCTTCCAGGGGTTTGCCTTCTTTCAGTTTGCCGGACCTGTATTGTCTGACTGAGTTCAGGAAAATGTCATTGGTAGGGTTGAGAATATTCTGAATGATCGGCTCATAGTTACCCTCTAAGGCCTGGAAATAATCTTCATTTTTCAGATAAGAATCTGTTGCCCGGATATTATGTAGCTTTATTCCCCATTCTTCAAACAGTTTGGTGTAATCTGCAAAGCGGATTGCTGTACCAATAGACCCGATTTCAGCGGTTGCATGTGACATCATGATATGTTGAGCACGTACGCCAATGGCATAGGCAGCACTGGCACACATGCCATCCACCCACGAAACGACTGGTTTTTGAAGACTGGAGAGAACATCGGCAAACTCAAAGGTCCCGTCTACGGCTCCGCCCCCGGATGCCAGTTGTAAAACGGTTGCGGAAATATTGGGATGGTTATCGGCTTCTTTTGCCCAGAAAGACATTTCCTGCGTTCCAGCAGTCCAGTAACTGTCTTTCATGATCACTCCCTGGATCGGAATGACAGCGACAGATCCAGGCTCTGCCATGTCGAAAGATTCAAACCGTCTGACTCTGCCACCACCGGCAGAGATGGCGTAGGATACCGGCTTTGTTTCCTTATCGTTACCCAGATCTAACGATTGACCTTTTAACAACAGTTCTACCTGTGTGAGAAAGCCCAGTGCATAGCGCGTTTCAATAAGCCATTTACCACCCAGTACCGCAGATAACAGACTAATGTTATTTTGTTTCATTAACCTTTAAAGTTTTGTTCGCTCTATCTCCCCATTTTACAGGGCTTTATGAATCGATTGGTGAATCGTGGATACAAAGGTTGTTAGGGGGTAGAAAGAAAAAAAAGACAGGTCTAAAAGGCCTGTCTTTTCAAGTAAAAAGGTCTATTACGAAACTATTTATTCTGATCTTTTAAGCGTTCCTGAATCGATTCTAACGCATTGCGTAGTACTTCTTCTGACTGACTAACCTGTGCCAACCTGTTAGCAAGTTTATCCGCATAATCATTAAGCCATTTGGTTTTCTGGTCTAGCTGTTCTAACTGTTGGAGTAACAAAGTAATCGTTTCCGGATCTGCTCCGGTTGTTAATACCTGAGCAAGTCCTAAAGCCCTGCATAAAGTATCGCGGTAATGATGGTTAAAATTGTAAATTTCTTGCTCAGGCTTCACAGGCTCAGACATTGTGGGAGTGTTTTAGTCAAATTCTACGCATAAAGTTTCATATTTTCAATCTCATAAAAAAAGACACAGATCAGTGTGTCTTTTGTAAAACGTTGAAAGTGCTGTACTTCTGTTACTTACATGGGATGAGCTAAAATATTTCTTTTAGCTCAGGCTTTCTTTCTTCTGTAGAGCATTTCTTCATACAGTTCACCAGGTGCAATATCCCAGGGGTGAGAATACTCTAGGACCATAGCGCAAAGCTCACTACAGAAAACAGCTTTCTGAGCTTGTTCCCATTTGGGACCATACCAGGAGCCAGTGATATACTTGAGAATTTTCCAGAAAAGCAGAGAGGCATAATCATATCGTTTGCCAATGGCATCCATTAGCCAGACAGGATACTTATCTACCAGGATGAATTCGGTTTTGCGTTTGGCTCGAATCTCCCACACTGAGCTAGGGGTCATCGTGACTCCTTTTCCAAGAGCTTCAACAATCCAGTCTTTACCGTCCAGCTCGACCAGTAAGGCGCAATGATTCCAGTAAGAGCCAGTCACAAGCCTGATCGGAAACCAGACAAAAACAGCCGAGAAAAACGACTTCCATTCAAAATCGTTATGTACAAAAATGATTGCTTTTACTTTCATGGCTCTACAAAGACATAGGTTTCAGGATCAATCATATTCAATCTTCTCTTGATTCCTGTTTCTATCATTGTGGCAATGCTTACAGGAGGGATCTGATAAAGAAATAAAGCCAGGATCATATCATATTCACCTATTGTCTTCTGTATTTGTACATCCTGCAGGATAGGCTGACCATAATCGGGCACCATATCATAAACAGGATTACCATTTTCATTCGTACCAATTGGATCTGTTCCTGGTACAGGGATCATGACATATTCATCTGTAGGAACTTGTACAGTAATCATTTTGGGCTGATAGTTGCTATCTACAACAGGTATCTTCGTACCATTATCGACCAACATTCTAGGCAATTCTAAAGGGCTTTTAACCCATACTTCCGGTTTACCAGGCGTTTGCACAAGTTTGTAGGTAATGAATTCAATATTGCCTTCTATATGCGTGAATTCACATTTTGAAGCGATATAGTAGGAAACATCCCCTACTGTATCAATTAATACTTTTACCATTATATTAGATTTCGTATGAAAAATTAAGTGAGGGATATTTTCTTTTTAAATAGTTGTAAATGCCTTTTCTCTCTGTTGCACTAAGTATTTTATTATAGAAAGCCATGTAAGCCAGATCACCAGCCCAGTACACTGAAGGATTTGGGTTTGAGTCTGAAACTAGATAACCTGTGCCCAACATAAAAGGGAGTGCGGTATTGAAATTGCTATTTCCTACAGAACGATTTGATTGATAAGCTCCTTTGTTTACTGAAACACCTGCTGTTAGCGTTGATCGGTTAATAATATCTTCCATCGTATACCAATTATTTAGAGCTGTAGCAGGCAAAGCCACAGATTCCGAAGTTCCACCATTTACATTTAGGTAATAACTCATTACTGTAGAACTGAAATAGAAAATACCCCATGTGCCTGTCGAATTAGAAGAAGAACCTTTACTATAAGGACCAGATGGGAAACTACCATTTAAGGCAGTTGTCTTATAAATAGCAATTCGCGTCCAGCTTGTACTCTGAAGATCGAGTATATCACCAAAGCTTAGAGTGTCATTCGTTCCGTCAAATCTTATTACTGCTTTGCCATCCAGTGCATTTAAAACCCTTTTAGGCCTGTTTGCTGCTGTTGTCTGAGAGCCTGTGTATGCATTTCCACTACGTTCAATATATTGGCTTACTTCATCTCCTCCTGTACCTGTTAGAGTAAAACCGTTCAGGTTATCAGCATCTAATAAAAACATCAGATTTGAAACATCCTTCGGATTTACTATAGAATAGGAGGTCGCTCTTTTATAAATCGTCTGCATAGTATTACAAGGGATTAACTGTATTGGCAGGGCAGTGAAAGGTTACCTTGTGTCTGACCTGAGTTAAGTGTTACAATGACTGAAAGTTCAAATGGTGTTGAAGCAGCCGTTATATCAGTGTTTGCATCAGCTATTAAAGTTCTGACAGTTCCCGAATTAATTTGATATGAGATAGTTGCTATTCGGGAGCTGACAGGACTGGCAGTAATAGTAAACTTTTGAGAAAAGGTCACCCGTGCTGTCAGAGCCAGATCTGTATAATCCAATGCAAGAATAAATTGCTTAGCGAGGGTGTTATTCGTAGTTGCTTGGTTTTGCAGCTTTCCAATTCCTGTTTCAACTGTATCGGATGTGCTGACAGTACCTGAAAGACTCGTATTTACAGCGCTTAATACAGTAGATCTGACAGAGATCGCAAAGTTGGAAATGAAGTAGGCTACTTTGCTAAAGCCTAAAACGATAGAGTCAGTTGCTAATAAAGTTCCGCTGACTGATCCTAAACCTGTCAGCAACTTTCCTATAACAGCACTATTTAATATAGTGGCATTTGAGGCAGTTCCTGATATCTGACCTCCCATAGTCGGATCAGTGGTAATTGTTTTATAGGTTCCATCATCAGCCAGATACTTTGTTCCGTCTCCAGTCTTTACCAGTATCTTTATCCAGGACAGAACTGCATCTAGTATGGTTCTGATTTTTGTCTTACCACTATTGAGCGTTATTCCGATACCCGTTGCATCAGCTGGAGTAGTGGGTGTATAGTCTAGTGTATTCTCTCCAGATGCATCTTTGGTAAAACCTGTAAAAGTCAGATCCATGCTTTCAGCCTCTGAGAGCTTTGTAAATGAATCTGTATTCAGATCATATTTATAGTAGGCAGATCCTGAACTGACAGACGGATCAGCTGACGCATCCACAACAAAGATGTTCTGTTCATCCTGGTAAGGCTTATCAGCAATCATCTGTGTATAGGTATTCTTTCTGATATCAGCAGGGCCACCACTGGAGGCTGTCACATTCCCATTTGCATCCGGAGCAATATTATTGACTGTCTTTACAAAGTTAGGCAGCTGAGCTGCTGGAACTTTACCGCCTTGCAAATCGGCTTTACCAGATAAAAGGGTATCCGTTTCACTCTTAGTATAAATATTAGCTATCGCAGACTGAAGAGAAGCAATAGAGGCCTGTATAAAGTTGAGAGCTGGAGTGATCAAAACTTTACCATTTGTTACTAAACCAGTCCACCAAGCAGGTACAGAAGGGGTAAAGGTTGCCTGATCAATATCACCACTTATACCTGCATCTAGTAAGGCTTTGAGCTGCTCTAATGCCAATTGTGCATTCCAGGCTGATAAACCAGGGATGGGATCTATTAAGACAGCTTTTCCGGAAAGGTCAAAGTCAATTGCTCCTGGCTCAGAGATTTTAATAAAATCCTGAAGGGAGGCAATGTATTTATAAATGGCTGGACGTGCTTCTCCGTTCGGTCCTGGCTCCACGGTCGGATCATCCGTAGCATCCACAACATAGACATTTTCCTGATCCAAAAGCAAGGGTACGCCACTGATCGGGAGCATGTCGCGCTCATCTATGGTTTCGGCTCTGCGGTCAATACGCTGAACTCCATCAATCCGATCTGAAAGCTTTTTCAGGGTATTATTAGCAGACGAAGCGCCACCAATCAGCTGATCAATGAGTAATTGAGCTGTACCCTGATTTTCTTTCTTATTGATATTTACCCGAATTGCCTCCAGAACAAGATTCAAAACAGTTCCTGTAATGACTCTTCCATCGTTTAGTATCAGATTCCCTGCCTGTATTTCTGCCAGGATGACAACACCCGATTGGGTAGTTGTGGCAGGCTGAACAGAAGGAGTGACAAATGAATCGGCTATATCTTGTGTAAAGTCCCGAAAGGTAGCTGCTTTGATTTCTCCTGTATCGTTATCGGCAAAGCCAGGGAGCCACTTTGCAATAAATTCGGCTGCTGTATATTGTGCCATTGTCTTATATCTTATACTATATCTAAATCAAATGAAAAGGCTGATTTCAGGATTACATTCTGTCCAGGTAGAAGTGTAGCCAGGACCTGACCATCGGCCCGGAAAATCTGACACACACCATCAACCGGAGGCTTAACGGGAGGTGAAATAATACCCGATTCAGATACGGTAAAAGAACCTCCATAGAAAGGAGCTGCTTTTGGACTAGTGCCTTTGAGAGTGAAACTGATTCCGTTTCTATTTGTGGGGTTTGTACCTGTGTCCAGATCTGCTTCAAAGGTGAGATAAAAGTCTTTGTCTCCTACCAGCTTTAAAAGTCCGTTATTGTCTCTGTAAATAACTACTAACCTTCGACCATACAGATCCAGGAGAGCGCTTTGTAAATCAGCAGAGTCGCGGGGAACATAGCCTTTCAGTTCCTGAGTAAAGATTGGACCTGCTTTAGTGTCGTTTTGCTGCTCTTTAAAGCCTAAAGTGCCCTGACTTGGACGAAAACTATAGAAAACCTTACCTGATTTCATAATAATATCAGGTGAAATGACTCCATTTATAGGAGCGCCTATGTATTCAATTTCGTCTGCATCTGCATAGAAAAAGGACTCTACCCCCCCTAAATTGTCACCTGGTAACTGATTTATGTTTTTCATAGCTGCTAAGCTAAAACCCTGCAAATTGCCAGTAAGCAAAAGGACAAAGTCCAGCGTCTTTTATTGATGTATTGTGAATACTAATCTTACTTTCTACTCAAAAAAAACAGCGGTTACTTTTAGGCCGCTTGTCGTATTTTACTTTCTTTCTTCAAATCCTTCTTTCTTTCTACTCCCAGCTGATCCAGCTCGTACCGCTGGTAGGCTTTCAGAAGCGTTCCGTGGTTGATATCCTGATCAGTGAAGCCGTGCATATCCATAAAATCAAAAACAGCCTTTTCTTTTCTGAATCCAAAGCGTTGTGTGAGAAGGGTTACATGATCGTAAAACCGTCTTTTCATCTCAGAATCCACCAGATTGTTAAACCGAACGGTTGTATAATCGGTAAAATGACGGTGTTTGGATTTGTGGATCTGAAATGTCCAGCGCTCTGTATACCGATTCATAAATTTTGAATACTTACTATGAGAAAGGTTCTGCTCCAGTAATGCAGCTGTCTCTTTATCAAAAACCGAACTGGTCCCAATCCGATAAACTGTACTTTTCACATCTGAATAGGTTGTTTCCAACATCATAGTAATTTGTCTGCCTAAATGATCATTCTGGCTGATCTTGTGCTCAGCTGGATACATCTGCTCTAAGTACTTCTTCACATAGGGTAGTACTCGTATTGAGACTATCACATCATTCTCTTTCATCGCTGATATGTTTCGCTTTATACAAAGTTGGATTTTGAGACAGGCAAAAAAAAATACAGCCCTTACAGTGGCATCTGTAAGGGCTAGTTACTTACTTTTAGTAAGTAAACGTATTCTATATAGTAGGTTTTCTCAACGTGTGAGAAAATGCATTGTTTTGCAGATAAATGATGATTTGCAATGGATTAGAAAGGAAATTCCTATATGGTACAATTAAAACATTCTTAACAGCTTACAAGTCTGGTAAGAAGTACGAATTTCAATTCCTATGTGGTACAATTAAAGTGTTTGGATTTTGAGCCACTTCAGATAACATGCTACTTATTTCAATTCCTGAATGGTGCAATTAAAACCCATTTACTTACTAGAGGAAAAATAGAGAATGGAATCAATAAATGCATATTTTCTATGAGATTTTTTTGTTAAACCGCTCATACCACTGGAAATCCCAACTCAGAATATAACTCATTTAAACAAAGTTCTATTTCAGCAAGAATAAAAGGATAAATCGAATAGAAGCTCTGTTTCTCTTCTGAATCTTCAAGTCCAAACATTGAAGCTTCCGCATTAGTTAATAACGAAAACTTTTCATCTAAATTTGCTAACTGAGCCTTACTTTTGTCGGTGAGAAACATCTCATTTGCATCTACTACATGGGCAATATCAATTCTAAATTGTAACCCGCTTCCTGCCAAATCATAATAAGGTGAGAATTCATTGGAGGAATGTTCTGAAATTTTTCCAAGACAATATCGCTTAGCTTCTACAAGTTTAGTGCTTATCTCTTTATACGCAGGTATTCTGCTTTGATAGAGATAATCTATTTTTTTAGACCTAATACCAAATCTGTATGTTAAATAACTAGCTAGAAAAGCAGAAATAAATGGAGAGATAAAGAGAAAAATTTTAAATAAAAGATCATATTCCATATTGCAGTAATTTGTTTAACTTTTATGTCTAAAAAGCTAGAAAGTGACCTTAATGAAAACAATTAATTTTATCAAAGATAGAAACGTAAATCTTGATGGATAGTATGGATGAATTAAACGAAAACTCTGATTCTGAAAGCCTTTTTCAGCAAATGCTAGAAAAATATTATGCAAGTCATGATAAATACAGTATAAGGATATCATGGCATACTCAACATGCTTTTGAAAACATTTTGGATTTAAAAGGTTTTAGACATTCCATATCTAAAAACTTAGAAGAAGAAAAGATAGAAGAGCCAATTACATCATTCCCTCTTGGTTATTTTCAGATTGAACAACCTTCGAGAATTAGATATGCTTATTTAATTTTTCTTTTTACTATTCTGGAAAGAAGAGTTAGAGCCGTAGTAAAACTGACTCTTGAGCTTAAAAAAGATGCACCAAAAGAGCTATCCGACTATAAAGGTGCTTTCTTAGATAGAGTTCGTCAATTTATGTTGGATAATATGGATTTTGACATATCAACCTATGCGGAATGGCAGCAAGTTATGTTATTTCAAAAAGTAAGAGACTGTATAATTCACTGTGGTGGCAATATTCACGAATCCAGAGATAAAAATTATTTACAATCACTGGCAGATAAAGGTATTTTTGAACTGAACGGAAATGGATATATACGTATTAATAAAGACTTTTGCGGAGAAATGGAAAGCATAGTCCATTCATTTATAAGTGTGGGCCTCGAAAAATTATATTATAAACTTTGGGATATAGAAAGTCAAGGTGATACGAATAACTAAATCTTTTGTATTCTTGGATTCATTTTGCATCTACCTGCATGTGCATTTAAAGCCGACTGGTTCTTAAAATCAGTTCGGTTGCAGTATTTACAGTTCAGCTGATCAGCTTTAGCTGAGTTTACTTTTGCTTGCTGCCTTTTAGTTGGTTCAGCTGAGCTGACCTGTTTAGCTGAGCTAATTACCTGAGCTACTTTTTCAGCTACGAGCTGCTTAGCTGGCTCAATGAGGTCAGCTGATTTTTGCTCAGCTGACCTGGTAGCTGGCTGAGCAGCTGATTCAGCTAAAACAATGCTTACTGGCTTTATTTCAGCTTTCTGCTCTTGCTGGCTGTATTCTTGACTGTGTTCAGCAAACAGCTCACAGAAATACCACAGCAAATACGAGCTAAGCACATAGATTACAATTTTAGCTGCCGTATGGCTCCAGCTGAAATCAATCACCTGATTAGCTAACAGGTTAATCAAACAGCTACCAGCTGCTAAAACAACTGCCTGCTTTTTAGCTCCAGCTAATACACTAACCAGCACACCCAGCTCAATACCTATTGCCCAGGTGAGAGCAGCTGCTAAGCTTAGATCATAGCCAAACACACTTGTCCAGTTAGCTCCTCCCTGGCTGAGTACCAAAGAAAGATTTCCGATCTGATTAAGCTGAATACAACTGATAGCGATAATGAGCAGGATTGTAAAAACGGTTCGCATGTAGCTTGTTTAAAATATAGTTAATTGCTCTCCGTCTGTTTCAGACTGAGCATTGGCTCTTTGAGGTTTCTCTTTAGGATCTTCCAGTGGTATCTCAGAAGGAGATTCCGATACAGGATTTGGAGGTGTAATAGTCATAGCTTGCCATTCTTTCACTGTGAAAATCGAATAATTCACCTTGAAGCGATCTTTACCCAGACGCGGATCTTTCGCATGTATCCGGCCATGACAAACCGCACAGATCACATAGACATTAGAGTTTTTGTTATTGCGTCTGTCTCTGTCATCATGGTGTACACTGAGCTGATTGGTGGCTCCACATCTCCAGCATGTGTTCCAGATCTCCAGCATTTCTTTGCTGGTCTTCCTCGCTTCAGGGTGATTGTATCCGATGGACATAGGAATGTTTTTAAGTAAAAACTACCTGTTCACTTTTATCTGAGTTGCATCTGATCCGCTAACCGATAGGATTTGATACTATGATCAAGTTGGTCAATAACAGACTGTAAAAAGGGATTATTGAAACTAAAAACAATCTGCTGGTGAAGAAGATATATATAACTCACCTGCAAACTGATCGTAACTTTTGCCTGCCTTTTGAGAAAAGCATTCTCCAGCTTTTTACTCAACACCTGGTGTAGCCTTTTTAAGTCGCGTAAAGTGGCTATGTCATTATAAGTGTACTTAACAGAAAAGGTCTGATAGTTGTAATCCATTTTAGATTCTATATCATTCGCTTTTTCTCCTGTTGTCTCAGCCAGTGCCTGGAGCTGCACCAGTTCCAGACTTAATTTGATGGTATCTTCTTGAAAAATGGTATCCATACAGATTAGTTGTGAAAGTCTTGGGGAGGAGCAGCTGCATAGATAGTCGCATATTCAGCCATGCCTATTTCTTCAAAATAGTTGTCTATTGTTCGAATGCAAGTTCCAAATTCAGTCATTCTCACTTCACAGAAATACATGATATGATCTTTTCCTGGAGCAATCGTATTATAGATAAATATCTCTTTATCAAAGAGCCTATGAATTGCTTCCATAGGCTCTTTCATTAGATCGTTGCCTTTAGGATAGATAGGAGATTGTTCAATTGTAGCATTTAATTCCTCTGCCTGATCTTCTGTAACAAGAGGAAAGTCGACTAACAATTGTCCACAGTAAAAGCGTTGTTTCCATAAAGAAATATTTTTGAACACCAGGAGAAACTCAACTTTAGGGTTGAGAGCTAAATCACTTAATTCTGAATTGTCGATCATAATTTCAGGTGTGGTTTATAGGATATCAGGTTTTGCAACCCCATAATTCATTTTCCGTTGCTCTGCCAAACACCATTGGCAAAAGTCATTATTCGTTTTGTCAGATCCTGCCAGTCTGGAGGGTTTGGATGGTTGTACTCATGGATGTAAGCAGCTTTTACCTTACCATTCCATTTGCCAGTAACCAGATTCATATGGCGTTTGATCTCATAGGTTTTGCGTTTTAATCCGGTTTTGTTTCCTGCCAGACCATAGATCCGCTGACCTTTTTCATTATCGTGAAAAAACACAAGCATTACCGTTAAAGCTCTGCCTCTGGCTCCGTCATTCATTTCCATTGTTTTACTGTTTTGAATTTTGGGTGTAAGTGATAAATAGTGCGTCAAGGGATTTCATAGCCTGATCATCTTGTAGCTTAGAAATCCGATCTTTCCAGTAAGAGCGCAATTCCAGCGGATTAAACCACTTTTTCTTCATACCTGGTATAGTTCCGGTTTGAATAGATCGACGGGCTTTTCTTAGCTCATCTTTCACTTTATGCGTATGCTTACTATGTTGGTTATCAGACCACCATTCATAGGTTTTAACAAAACCCTGTGTAAAACTGAAATTGAAGTATTTGGTAGGACTGGCAATCACCCAGTCCGGATAATTACTTTTGAATTTGGCTGCAATATCTATCTGCTCCAGTACCTGATTATGATATTTTTCCCATCGGTTCGGGTTCCATACTGCAGAAAATCCTGAGTAGACTTGCTTGTAAATCAGTTGCTTGAAAGTCCGCTCCTGATCAGGTGAAAAATATTGGTGTGGATAGATCTTTTCTTTCGCATACTCCCAGAAAATTGCCACATACGACAGGTATATCTGCATATTAACTTCCCGGATGGAAGCAGCTGTACCGGCTTCCTTGGCTTGTCGGGTTAAACGAGCGTTAGGGGTTGCAGCCGGTACGGGCTGGCCTTCTTTATCTTCAATATTCTGGTCTGAATGGATGTTTTGAGCTGAATTTTGGCCGTTTTCAGGCTCTGAGGCATCATTAGCATCGATTTGAGACCACTTTTCTTTTACCTCAGACAGGTATATGTCAGCCGGCCCCGCGCCCCCTGGATGTTCTACAATGTTCTCCATTGTCTCATCTAAGGTTTCGGGCTGGCCTTCTTTGTTCATCAAAAATTGTTCATCAATGTTCTTCAGACTACTACCTATTTTGGGTTGTTCACCATGTTTCGTCAGAAGATAGCCGCTCTTATTTGGGAAATCCACACTGTCCACACCACTGTTAGTAGAGTTATATTTAAATGTTCTACATGTTTTACGTGGCGAAACACTACCACTATAGGGGGGGGAGGTCTCGCTTTTAGCGGTTTGGAGAGGTGGCTTTGGGCCGAGGCCTGTAAGTATCCACGGATGTATCCACAATGCGAAGCGAGCGTTTGAGCCTCTGAACACCTTCTTTAAAATGCCTATCTCTACAAGCTTTGTAATGTGCTCATAGACGGTTCTTTCTTTCCACTTGGTAAGCCTGGCTAATTCCGGACGAGAGGTAAGCAAACAAGGAAGATCTTCAAAATTCTGAATTTGGGCTGGATCATATTTCTTATTTTGATCTAGGAATTTATTTAAAATAGGCTCCAGCGTTCGGATTTTGTTCCCACGAATCGTATCTTTGATATACGTTTGATTCTGCTCATGTTCAGTTATCCAGGTGTGAAGCCTGGAATAAATCTGTTTGTAGTTGAAATACGCTACAGACGAAGCAGACAGATCTTTGATTTGAATGTTTGGCTGCTCCTGGCCGGGAGTTGTCGATATATTTTGTAAGTGCATATTTTCTATATTTAAGACTTCATTCATTTAAACAGTCCCGGCACATCGTACCGGGATTGTTTCATTCTCGGGCAGAGTTGATGTAAAACCCTCAATAGTCAAACTTCTGTCCCCAAATCTTCTTTCCGCTCGGCTATCAGGAACATAAGCGCTCTGATCCGGGCGGTGTTGATTGCTCGTTCACCTATGAATTTCATTTTTACCTGCCAGGTCGGTTTGTTTTCCTGATCCTGGAGTTTCAGGTTTATAGCAATATTTTTTTCTATCAGTTCTGATATCTCAGCTTCCGCTGCCGATATCTCAGATTGAATTCCACCTTTCATTTTTCTTTGATTTTATGTATCTCTAAGGTTAGAAAACTAGATCCGTTACCTTCCAGGTGTAACCGTATATTTTCTTCTCCACTATGCCTGATTCTGTTGATTTGTGCCGAAGTCGGATTACATCGGGGATGCAAGCCCCTAAGCTGAATTATCTTATTATTGAGCTGAGTAATAAATGTGTCCGGGTCTTCAATAATGGTATGATCCAACTCTTTTGTATATACCTGGATAGCTTCCTGAAGCTGATTCTTAGGTATGTATTGCATAGCAATTCGTACAAAGAATTTCACGCGGCCACCTCCTTCCTGGAAAGTTCATATCTGATAAAATCAGCTTGAGCTTTTATCTGACCATATAAATTCATGGCATCAGAGATTTTCTCCCAATAGCTTTTGTTAAGCTTATTATTAGGAAAAATGGTGATAACGATAATTCGTCTCTGAACTGAATTAAAAATTTGTTGGGCTTGCGATTCAAGCATGATAATTTGGTTTTCAGGTGTTTCCTGACTAATTTTGCTGTGCATTTGGATAAGGGTTTTGAGACAACAATAAACTAAATGCATAGAGGGAGGCTGCTGCAAACAGCTTTCCTTCCATACTTACAACTTAAAATAGGATCTGCTTTGAGGGGTCGAAATCTGAAAGCAGTTCAAAGAACTTTTTAAGCCCTGGTATATCCAGGGTTTTTGCTTTTTATAAGCTTTTGATATTGATCCTGAAACTCTGCCAATTTTCCAACACACAGGATGAATTGACTATCTATCTGCCTTCTTACCTGATCATCACTCTCATCTATTCCTAGACCTTCTACACGTTGTTTAAGCTTTACCAGCAGATCCTGAAGCTTATCTATCTCAGCTGTTAACTCATCTATTGCAGTAATAAAATCTGGGTGGCTCATAGGCTGTAGTATAGAGTTAAGTAAAGAGCAAACAGACTTATAAAAACAGCGATCACAAGAGCGAAAATCACTCTAAAATGATAGCTATACAGTTGATGGGGTTGCGAAAAAGGGTAACGGTATTTCATGACTTTTTAGGTTTAGACGCTTCTTTTGGCTGTTTTTTCTGAATCTCTAGTTTCACCTGATCTAACTGCAAAACATACTGCCCATTCTCTCCAGTCTTCCAGTTATCGAGTACATCCTGCATTTTGGTCTGTAACTCCTGCAGGGACTCCAGGCTCATGCCTGTAAGCATAGTTTCCCACTGAGATTTTGGTTGTCCTTTCTTCATGCGAGCGCTTTTTCTTCTTTTTCCTTTCTTTGATCTCTGATAGTTTTGTTGTTGAACCACATAGCCATATCATAGACGGGAATTCCTAAAAAGAAAATACGCTTTCTTTGAATTGGCATCTCTCCATAAGGGCTACACTCAATCTCTATTGTGATAATTGCCCACTGTTTCATATAAAAAGAGTTAAGGGGTTGCATGAAGAAATATGAATCATTTACATTTGTGAATAAAAAAAATAGGCTAACTACATTTGAGGTGTTTTTAGTTTACGCCTTATTTTTCACTATTTGATACCATGGCATCATTTTCTAGCTTCTGAAACCAGCTATCAATGAAAGTTTTCTCAGGCACAGAGAATTTATTGGCACTTAATCGCCTTCTAAAAGTATCGTAACTCAATCCAAAGTGATTACAGAATGCTTCCGAGATTCTTCCCCGAATGACTCGTGGAAGTGATTGATACCTTTCAAGTTCTGTCATGTCATTTTTGTTAAGTGGTTGTTTCAATTTGCCCCTAGTTGCCTGAACTTGTCTAAATTTGTCTACGCCGTAATTTTTTACATCGCAAATTTTTACATCGCAAATATTTTAAGTTGCGAACATTTGCGTACATTTGCGCTCAATTGCGCCCGTTTGCATCCCAATGCATCTAATTGCGAATGCAAATTTATTTACATTTGAGAATAAAACAAGTAACGTGAAAAAAATTTGTTCACATTTAAGGATTTATTATATGGAAACGACTGTAAATCAAAGGCTAAAAATTATTATTGATGAATTAGCGGGGCATAAACAAGCCTCATTTGCGAAGAAAATTAATGTAAACCCTTCAGTTGTTAATAGTATATTAGGAGGGAGAAATGAGCCTAGTTACGGAGTTATACTGAAGATTTTAAGTGCATATCCTCAAATTGACAGTGATTGGCTGATTAAAGGTGAAGGAGAAATGTTAAAGCCAGTGTTACCAAATAAGCCTCTGGATAATGGACAATTTGGAGCAGATGTAATTGATATTCTCAGACAAAAAGAAGAGTACAGGCAACTTAGTGAGCAGCTCTTGGAGCAAAACAAACTATTAACCGAAGCCGTTAACAGTTTAGCGGGAAAGTCTCCAGCAAGTGAAGGTGCCTTACATTCTATAGAGGTAAAAAATAATGAATATGCACCAGCTGCATAATTTTTTTACCCCTATAAAATGAATTTGCTTGCTCATTCCGAAAATGTCGGAAATTAGGCTGTAAATGAAGATTTTCAAATCCCAGCGGGATCACTAAAAAAGCTCTAAGAACATTGTTTTTAGAGCTTTTTTATTTCCTTTCCGAAAACGAAAGAATTGTGTTATACGGAAAAAACACCAATCATGCTGTTTCTGGTTTGAGAATACAGAAAGACTGAATAAGCTACTCTAGGCATCTCAGCAACAGACTATGATTATGGTAGACTGACTGTTGAATTTTTATAAAATAGTGCATACAACTCATTAGTCGCGTTTATTTATGTAATGCAGGAATAATATATTTCAGGATTATCTCAAAAGGAAGCTTGCCTCTCCAGTTGCCGTAGTTGCTACCTGTAAATACCACTGTTAGATTGTATTCTGGAAGCAACATCATGTATTGTCCTCCATTTCCGGAAGCAAAGAGAATTTCAGTATTGATATCTTTGTATGTCAAGTTCTCTTTGTACCAGAAGAAACCGTAACGTGCACTTTCATATTTTGCATTTGGGATTCTGGAATAGCGAGCAAACGAAAAATCAATACTAATGTGGCAATCTGTTGATAGTTTTATCCAGTCTGCACTTATAATCTGTTTGCCTTTCCATTTGCCATTGTTTCGGACCAGGTCTATAATTTTGAGCATATCTGTAGGCTTCATGTAAAAGGAACCGGCTGTCATGCCCTGGCCTTTGGGTGAGATAGTCCATTTGTACTCGTTAATTTCCAAAGGTTGAAAAAGATTCAGTTTTGCAAATTCCATCACTGTCATTCTGCTAGCTCGTGCTATGATTTCTCCCACAAGCATGGGTTCGTTGGAGTTATATGACCAGTTTAGTCCTGGTTCTCTAATTAAGTCAACGCCCAAACAGTAGGCTACCCAATCTTCAGATTTAGACATGTCTTCTTCACATTCCGGTCCCATACCATAAAACTCTTCACAATTTAATCCTGAACGCATTTCCAATAAGTTCCGAACACTGATATTGCGTTTAGCTTCATTCTTGAGTTCAGGAAAAAAACGACCCAGTTTGTCATCAAGTGAAATCAGTTTTTTGTCGATGGCAATTCCTGCCAGAAGACTTGTTATGGATTTAAAAGACGAGCGCATGTCGTGTTGGCTGTCTTTTTTAAATTCATTAAAATATTCTTCTATGATGATCTTATTGTCCTGCTCAACTACAATAGCATCAATTTTAGGATATGTTTTGCTGGCTATTTTTGTTTTTAACTCTTCAACAATGGACTTATCTACTTGCTGTGCATGGCAGTTTGCAAATAATAAGATTAAGATCGCAAAACGTATAGGTCTCATAGATTATGTCTATTATTGGTGAATTATAAAATGCGAACGTCAGGGTTAGTTACTAAGAGGATGCAATTTGAATAAGATAGGTTGCATGATTTTCTGTTACAATCTCAATGATCTTTCTATCCATTGAGAAATATACACCCGTTATAGGTTTTGCTGTAACTTCTTGTATAGCTACTTATTGATACTTTTATCTTTCAGTTTTAAAACGGATTGTTATGAATAAAAGAAATCTTGTGTTCATTGCTACAAGTATAGATGGATATATCGCAGATAAAGATGGTGGAATAGATTGGCTGCATTCAATTCCAAATCCAGACAACAATGACATGGGGTACGCTGAATTTATGTCTCATATTGATGCGATTATAATGGGGCGTAAAACGTTTGAAGTAGTTTGTGGATTTGATATAGAGTGGCCTTATCAAAAACCTGTTTTTGTTTTAAGCAAAAGTATGGTAAGTGTCCCTGAGAAATATAAGGATAAGGTGTCGTTAGTGAAGGGAGAATTGAGAGAGATTTTAGGAGAAATTCATAGGAAAGGATTTTATAGCCTGTACATTGATGGTGGTGTAACAATTCAAAGCTTCTTAAAAGAAGATCTGATTGATGAAATGACAATTACGCTTATTCCTTATCTATTGGGTGGAGGAGTTCCATTATTCTCAGATCTTTCTGAACAGTTATCATTCAGATGTATTGATACAAAAATCTTTCTAAGTAAAGTTGTTCAAAATCATTTTGTGAGAGAAAGATAATATGTTATGAGTGTAAGATAGTTCAAACTCTGGTTTTTAAGGAAGTCAATAAAAAAGGGGCATCGAATCACGATACCCCTTTTTTAGTATTATTCACTAGTAATGAATCACAAATTTGATTGACAATCAGGCCAAGTCAAATCTGTCCAGATTCATCACCTTAGTCCAGGCTGCAACAAAGTCTTTTACAAACTTGCTCTGTGCATCTGCACTTCCGTATACTTCAGCGATAGCTCTCAGTTCTGAGTTAGAACCAAATACCAGATCTGCACGGGTAGCAGTCCATTTCGGCTGACCTGTAGCGCGACTGTTTCCTATGTAAAGTTCCTTATCTTCGGAGATGGCTTTCCATTCTGTACTCATATCGAGCAGGTTCACAAAGAAATCATTTGTAAGCTGACCTGGACGCGCAGTGAAAACCCCATGTTTGGAGCCATCAAAGTTAGTGTTCAATGCACGCATACCACCTACTAACACTGTCAGTTCAGGTGCCGTAAGTGTAAGTAAATGTGCCTTATCTATCAACAATGCTTCAGTTGCTACAGAAGATTTTGATTTGCGATAGTTTCGGAATCCATCAGCACGAGGCTCCAGGTAGCTGATTGATTCTACATCTGTTTGTTCTTGTGATGCATCCATACGACCTGGTGCAAAAGGAACAGTGATTGGCTGTCCGGCATCCTGTGCTGCTTTTTCAACTGCAGCACTACCTGCCAGTACAATTAAATCTGCCAGAGAAACTTTTTTACCTCCTGTTTGTGCATTATTGAATTCTTTTTGGATACCCTCCAGTTTACTTAATACTTTTTGCAACTGTGCCGGATTATTTACCTGCCAGTCTTTTTGTGGTGCCAGACGAATACGCGCACCGTTTGCCCCACCACGTTTATCAGAACCACGGAAGGTAGAAGCTGAAGCCCATGCTGTGGATACCAGTTCTGATATAGTTAGTCCAGATGCTAATATTGTTGCTTTCAGGACTGCAATATCATTCTCATCTATTAACGCATGATTAACAGCTGGGATAGGATCTTGCCAGATCAGTTCTTCCTGTGGTACTTCAGGACCTAGGTAACGTGCACGAGGTCCCATATCACGATGTGTTAATTTAAACCATGCACGAGCAAATGCATCTGCAAAAGCGTCAGGATCACTTAAGAAGCGACGGGAAATTTTTTCGTACTCCGGATCAAGCCGTAATGCCAGATCGGTCGTGAGCATGGTAGGACGATGTTTTTTTGAACCGTCATGCGCATCAGGAATAATGCTATCTGCATCTTTGGCTACCCATTGGTGTGCACCACCAGGACTTTTTGTTAATTCCCATTCAAATGCAAACAGGTTTTCAAAAAAGTTATTACTCCACTTAGTAGGAGAGATTGTCCAGGTTACTTCCAGACCACTGGTAATGGTATGAGCGCCTTTTCCTGAACCAAAGCTGTTTGACCAGCCAAAGCCTTGTAGTTCCAGGTCTGCTGCTTCCGGTTCTTTTCCTACATGTTCAGAAGATGCTGCACCATGAGTCTTACCAAACGTATGTCCTCCTGCAATCAGAGCTACGGTTTCTTCGTCATTCATAGCCATGCGACCAAAAGTGACACGGATGTCATGAGCTGCTGCGATAGGATCAGGATTGCCATCGGGGCCTTCTGGATTTACATAAATCAGACCCATATGGGCGGCAGCTAGCGGCTCCTCCAGATTACGGGAGTGAAAGTTTCCATCAGCATCTTCATCTGAAGGCAACACTCCATGGTCGGATACGCCTGTTACACCTTTTGCATAACGGTTTTCGTTACCTAACCATGTAGTTTCAGATCCCCAATATACATCTTCACTTGGTTCCCATACATCTGGGCGTCCACCTGCAAAACCAAATGTTTTAAAACCCATTGATTCAAGAGCTACATTACCTGTAAGGATTAACAAGTCAGCCCAGGAAAGTTTGCGACCATATTTTTGTTTGATAGGCCAAAGAAGTCGGCGGGCTTTATCAAGACTTACGTTGTCAGGCCAGCTATTGAGAGGAGCAAAACGTTGCTGTCCTTCACCTGCACCACCTCGCCCATCTGTTACACGATAAGTACCTGCACTATGCCAGGCCATACGAATAAATAAGGGTCCGTAATGCCCAAAATCGGCTGGCCACCAGTCCTGTGAGTCAGTCATAAGGGCATGGAGATCTTTTTTTACTGCTTCCAGATCCAGACTTTTGAATTCTTCAGCATAATTAAAGTTTTCTCCCATTGGATCTGATAGAGAAGAATGCTGGCGCAGAATGTTTAGTTTTAATTGGTTTGGCCACCAGTCACGGTTTCTGGTTCCGCCACCACCAATATTTTGTTTCATGCTACCATTGTGAAATGGACATTTGTCGATACCATTTGATTCTTTTTCCATCTTTGTAAGTTTAAGATTTATATATTAGGTGAATGCTTTTTGTACTATGGTGGTAGTACAGGACTATAAAAGTATACTATTAGAAAATATAATCACAATCAATTGTTTCTATAATTTAATAGTTAAAATCTATTGACGGATTCTCACTACCTGATTCGCCTAACTATACCAGAGAAAGTTTGTAGATGATACCTGCTAGTAAGTCAAAATTATGATTTGCCAAAAAATTCTTCTTTAAACTTCTCATCCCGAATTAAAAAATGGATACAAGAAAACCAAATCCGGATACATTTAAATGTGATTGGGAGATGAACTTTGCACTATCATCTACTGAAAAAAAATGACTAGGAGCAAAGTTTGGTTTATCACAGGTGCATCCAGAGGTATTGGAGCAGAAATAGTAAAAGCTGCACTGGCAGCAGGAAACAGAGTAGTTGCCACCGGACGTAATGCCGATGACATTAAAACAGTATTTGGACAGTCGGAAAATCTGCTTGCCTTAAAACTGGATGTTACCAAAGAGCAGGATGCAATGAATGCTGTGCAAGCGGCAGTAGATACTTTTGGACAAATAGATATAGTAGTCAACAATGCTGGGTATGCATTGTTTGGTGCTGTGGAGGAATTGAGTGATGAAGAAGTAAAAAAGCAATTCAATACCAATGTTTTTGGATTGCTCAATGTGACAAGGGCTGTTTTGCCTGTTATGCGTAAACAAAAAGCAGGACATATTTTCAATATCTCCTCTACGAGCGGACTGGTTGGTTTTGCTGCTTCATCCGCCTATTGTGCAACAAAGTTTGCGGTTGAAGGCATTAGTGAAAGCCTGAACCAGGAAGTACAGCCATTGGGCATCAAAGTTACGATTGTAGAACCTGGAGCATTTCGTTCTGAGTTTTTAAGTACCGGATCATCAGTGTCATCTCAGGCTAGTATCGACGATTATAAAGGAACAGCTGGAGTAGTTCGTGATTATATCAAACAACTAAACAACACACAACCTGGTGATCCTGTAAAACTTGCTGCTGCATTATTGACACTGGCCAATGAAGCCCAGCCAC
The DNA here is from genome assembly GCF_030068545.1 of Xanthocytophaga flava. NCBI lineage: Bacteria > Pseudomonadati > Bacteroidota > Cytophagia > Cytophagales > Rhodocytophagaceae > Xanthocytophaga > Xanthocytophaga flava. Next base: position 58,090 of record NZ_JASJOR010000037.1, read on the forward strand.
CACTACGATTTGTTGCTGGTACAGATGCCGTTGCTCTTATGAATACATTATATGAGTCCAGAATGAATGAGTTTCAGCAATGGCGGTCATTATCTGCCTCGCTGGGATATGAGGAGTAATACACGTAGATGTAGGAAATAGAGATAGCTGAAAATCTGTTACCTTTATTTACTGGATATGAAAATGGACAAAGAGATGAACGAAATACATACAATACATTCAGTTGCAGAGGCGCATCGCTTTTTCGGATTACCAAAACCTATGCATCCCTTGGTCAGTGTTATAAAATTTGAGGATGTCAGTTTTACTGTAAGCAATATGTGGAAACGTTTTACGAACAATTTATACACAATTGCTATTAAAAAGGGAAGTAACGGAAAAATGAAGTATGGGCAGAGTATGTATGATTTTGATGAAGGTATTATGACTTTGACTGCTCCCAGACAAGTATTCTCTGTCAGAGATTTACAGGATGTGGTGGTGTCAGGGTATTTGCTTACTTTTCATCCGGATTTTATTCAGGCTTATCCTTTGGCAAAAATTATCAATAACTATGGTTTCTTCTCTTATGCCACAAATGAAGCCTTATTTCTTTCTGATAAGGAAGAGCAGATTGTTCTGGGTTTGATGAAAGCTATTGAACTGGAGTATAATGCTAATATCGACAAGTTTAGCCAGGATGTAATGGTTGCCATCATTGATTTGCTTTTAATACATGTAGACAGGTATTACAATCGTCAGTTTATTACCCGGAGACGTCTTCATAGTGACATTTTGTCTAAAGTGGATAGCTTATTAGATAATTATTTTAATAGTGAGACAAAAGAGCATAATGGCTTGCCTACTGTGCAGTTTTTAGCAGATAACTTGTCTGTATCACCCACCCATCTTAGTGACTTGCTCAAGAATGTTACCGGACTCACTACTTTACAATATATCCATATAAAACTGATCGACAAAGCAAAAATACTGCTTTCTACTACCAATCTCTCTGTAAGTGAAATTGCTTTTCTGCTTGGATTTGAATATGCTCAGTCTTTTAATAAGCTATTCAAAAATAAAACAAAAGTGACTCCCCTCGAATTCCGGCAGTCGTTTAATTGAAGTAGAAAACATGAATGCGATATGTTTCTATGTTATAGTAAAGGCTTGTCAAATCCTTGATAACACTCTAAAGTAATCATGGATTTGAAGATGGTAGGAAGATAATTAACAAAGTAACCTTTACTGTAGTTATTCGTTGGTAATTTTTTGCTGATTTCAAGATTGTACTTCATAGCCAGAGGAATACCTAATGTGACACTTTTATCGTATATCTGACTTCTTTTTAGAGTAGTTGTTTTGTATAGTGAATAAGATCTGTTGAGTATGTGTAGTTACTACTTCCTGTAGCTTCCTTTCCAAGGCAGGAGAGATAGTATTTCGTAGTTGTGATGTTCGGATTTTGTATTCATCTTCTGTAGCATAAAACGTAATAGCAACTAATAGATTGGGATCTTGAAATGCAGGAAGACGTGGAAAATCATTTGGCGAACTTTCGCTTACCCATAATGAGACAGTTCTGATACCTGTAGATTTTAAAAAGGGCAGATAGGATGTATTAAATAAATCCACTAATTCAGGAAGGCGTGTATTAGCAATGTAGTAGTCTATAGTGGCCACTTTATAGTCTGGAAAGCTATTACTTTCAATATGTGTAATAGGATCAGTCAGCTGATTTCCTTCTTGTAAAGGTCTGAGAAGATGAACATTATCTGAATTGATCATCATTTCATTTGCACCTGGCCCAAATTTTTTCCATGTATCACTTGTCATGTAAAAATCGTTAAGGAAGGTTAATCTTTTTTGCATATCAGAAAACCCTCTTAACCATACAAATCGATCAGGCTGATCTTTTACAGTGAATTCTCCCAATGTATATCCGCCTAATTGTTGCATTTTTTCTACAAAGTGGGTATCAAAATAATCTATAAAACGATCTGTAGTATTTGCTTCTAACAAATAGTTTCGTATTTCGAGTACTTTTATGAGTGTATTTGCCATAATATTCTGATCTGAAATTACTTCTGGTTTTAGGTTCTTATATCCGAAAAGTCAGAATGCATCCAAGCGTTATATGATAATCTACAAAAAGGTATAAAGCAAAATGTGCCTCATTTTCAGACTGATATACGAGTTGATTGTGAACGATAGACAATGGAATAACAGTCGAAAAAATCCGGATTCTTACAAACTATATACATACAGTAAATGAAAAAAAGTTCTCACTGGTACAAATGTTGTGTTTTACCAGTGAATTATATAAATAATTTTCTGGATTATCCAGCAGATAATTTGTATACTTGATACTTAACATATGTATGTGTCTATATTTTATTGTTACTATTGTATAGATGTACTTTATATGCATACAACCAACCTATTTTCAGAATAATTTTTTGGTTTTACACCATATTTCAAACCATTTACCTGCACCAGATAGAATTATCGGTTTTGAGCTTTTCTACTAATTGTGAATGATTGCATTTTCGAATACGTTCCGAATCATTCTGATAATCACCTTATCAGTTGTATTGGGGATAGGTGTGCTTGCTTATTTCCGTTTTCAGTCTTATCGTGAACAAACAAACTGGGTGATTCATACTCATCATGTTATTGAAACTGGTGAACGAATGTTTTCCTGCCTGAAAGATATCCAGCTTGGTCAACGGGGTTACCTGCTTGGTGGTGATACGTACTTTCTGACTCCCTATCATCAGGCAATGGACTCTCTGCCAGCTAAGCTGGAAGAACTAGCTTCTTTGACACGTGACAATATAATCCAGCAACAACGCATTGAGAAACTGCAATCTGTCATAAAGCCGATGCTTGCTGATATTGAACACAGTGTGAATGATAGAAGAGCTGGAAATACTCAGAATCTAAAACAATACCTCGACTCCGGACTGAGTAAGCCCAAAATGGATGAGGTCAGAGTGTATGTGGCGTCTATTCTGGAAGAAGAACGTGAGCTACTGGCAGAACGTATGCAGCGCCAACAGAAAGAAAGGCGCTATAGTGAATGGGTGATTTATGCAGTCATAGGTTGTTTTATCGTATATATGTTATTGACGTTCTGGCAGATACGTCGGCAACTGATTGAAAAGTATCGCGCCTCACAAGAGATGCACCGGCTCAATCATGAATTGGGTGCTGCCAATGAAGAGCTGGCAGCAGCTAATGAAGAAATGGCTGCTGCCAATGAGGAAATGGTAGCTTTGAATGAGGAACTGACTTCTACCAATGAGCAATTGATTATTAATAGCAATACCCTGCTGGCAACCAATCAGGAGTTGAACCAACTTAAAAATGAACTACAGGACAGAGTGGCTGAACGCACACGTGTGCTGGAACAAACATTGAATGAATTAAAAGAACGAAATCATGAGCTGGATAACTATGTATACAAAGTATCCCATGATTTGAGGGCTCCATTAGCTTCTATACTTGGACTATTGCAGTTAGTGGATATGGAGATGTTAAACAAAGATCCTTCGACCAGCCAGATAAAAAATTATATGGAGCTAATACAAAATCGTGTCCATAAAGCCGATCAATTTGTACAATCTGTATTGATGCACTCAAAGTCTCTCAATCTGACTATTCAGCCGAAAGCAATTAACTTTGCTGAGTTGATTCGTGAAAGTTATAGTGAGTTACAGTACATGAAAAACGCATCTGCTATTGATTTACAGATAGAAATTACCGAAGATGCTGTATTTCAGTCAGACGAGTTGTTTGTAGGAGCAGTTATCAAGAACTTTCTTTCCAATGCTATTAAATACCAGGATACGGCAAAGTCACATACTTATGTACAGTTTGTAGTACAGACAAATGCCAGAGAGGCTGTTCTTCATATTGAAGACAATGGTATTGGTATTGAAGACCAATACCAGAAACAGATTTTTGATATGTTTTTCAGAGCGACTGCACAATCGGATGGCTCAGGACTGGGACTGTATATTGTACGTCAGATTGTAACCCGGCTGGGTGGTACCCTTAGGATGGAGAGTCGCTGGGGCAAAGGAACTTTGTTTACAATTACGTTACCCAATCTTCAGCAGAGCCTGACTCTGAAAACAGAGCTGGAGCATGTTGAGTAATAGGTTTACTATAAATAGCTTAAGTAAATGCAGGTAACTTTCTCAACAGATTCAGCATAGCATCTGTTGTGGTCGGTTTTTGAAAAAATGTAGTTGTTCCACCCAACATCAATGCATTAGTTGTAGCCAGACTAGCATTGTGACAAAAGCCAACTACAGGAAGCTGTTCTCCTGTTTTTAATAAACGCAATTGTCTGAGAAGATCCATACTTTCTGCTTCTGATATTTCACTATCTAAGAGAAGTAAAGAAATATCTTTTTTTTGTTCCAGTAGATATAGCAATGTATCCTTATCATGTACAATATAATAGGTCCAGTCAGGAAAGTTTTGTTGCAAAATAGATTGTAAAGCAGGAATCTCGTCTTTATTACCTTTCAGAACCAACAAACAAAAAGAGGAGGGCATTTAGTTTATGAAAAATATGTAGCGGAATTTTGACCAAATGAAGAATAGCTGAATGCTGCGAAGGTACATAAAATTAATTATACCTTGTTTACCACTTAATGCAGAAGGATATGAGTTTGTTACCGTTATGCATATAAATTAGAGGCAAAGATTTTTCTTTCATGAAAGAATGCAGATTGAAGGCAGGAATATTTATTTTGAGGTGCTACAGCACGTGAAAAAGATAGGCTACATACCAGCAAATTGGTAGTATGGAAGATAGATGAAATCTGAGTCACTTCATTGGGGTTTATGTATGAAGCGACTCAGATATGGCATTTAGTAACCTCTTACTTTTCTTGCAGCTCAGGTGTAATCCCTAGTTCTTTCCTGATTACAGGAGCTACTTCTGTTCCAAGCAACTCGATAGATCGTAAGATTTTTTCATGAGGAAGTGCACCTTTGATAATCTGCCCCAGAAACCGTGTATTTTTAAAGAGCTTATGTTGATAACGTAGTTTGTCAATAATATCCTGTACGCTACCCACAAACAACGGTCCATCCGGGGAACGCAGGAACTCAAACTGCTGACGTGTCATAGGAGACCAGCCTCGTTCACGGCCTACCCGGTTCATGAGTAATTCATAGGAAGGATAAAACTCGCTGGCGGCTGTCTGAGAATCTTCCGCAATATAAAACTGTGAATTAATAGCCAGTTGTAGTTTGTCAGGATTGTGACCAGCCTCCTGTGCCGACTGCCGGTAGAGATTGACAAATGGCACAAACTGAGCTGGCATTCCTCCCAGAATAGCTACAGTCATAGGAAGGTTTATCTTGCCGGCACGAACTGCCGATGCCGGAGTGCCACCTACTGCAATCCAGATAGGCAATGACTGCTGATAAGGTCTCGGATATACACCCAGATTTTGTATGGAAGCACGATGTTTGCCTTTCCAGCTTATTTTTTCGTTTTTATTGATTTGCACCAACAAGTCCAGTTTTTCCGCAAACAGTTCATCATAATCGTTCAGACTATAGCCAAACAGCGGGAACGACTCAATAAAAGAACCACGTCCTGCCATAATCTCCGCACGACCATTCGATATCAGGTCTACAGTAGCAAAGTTCTGAAATACTCGTACCGGATCGGCAGAACTCAACACTGTAACAGAACTGGATAAACGAATATTTTTAGTCACAGCGGCAATTGCTCCCAAGGTTACTTCCGGAGCAGAGATAATGAAGTCAGAGCGATGGTGTTCACCCACAGCAAATACGTCCAGTCCGATTTCATCTGCCAGCTTAGCCTCTAGGAGCAACTCCTGCATACGTTGATGTGCCTTCACTGCATGGCCGGATACGTTCTCGTATGCTACTTCACCAAATGTACTTATTCCTAATTGCATGGTATGTCTTTGTTAGTATTATAAAATGTAACCCAATCTGATGTAAAAGAATTCCGAAACTGAAAAGCTATAGCAGATACTGTTATGGAATAAGCTGTATTTTGATTGTGTGAAAATAGTGCGAATAGACTATTTTTTATGATGTGAGTGTCTATTTAAATAATGGTTTTTTTGTTGATATAGAGAAGTTTGTGAATTGTATTTGTTCTCAAATGGGCAGGGTAGGAGACGGATTTTGTTGTATGTCTTGTTTTTAGGTGTTTACTTTATTATTTTTGTTTGTATTTTTTTTCATATCTTTATTTTTGCAACACTTCTGTATTTGATTTCTGCAAACAACGAAAAGGCATCGTGTCTGAGTATAGTTTGTAGTCAGAGGGCTGAGTAACTGATACAGGGGAGAAGATACTATACAATCGGATCTATTGCCGACATGAATAATGGCAGCGCTTACCAATAACACTGAATCTATTTATTAAAAGAGAGGGTTTCTATTTAATCGTTAACGAAACTACAAAAGCCGACTTTTATAAAGTCGGCTTTTGTTTGTTGGAAATCAATAGGTTAGATGTGTATGTATTCAAATGTTCGGAAATGCCTAGCTGCTTGAGCCAAGCAGAAACAACAAAACCCTGACAGAGTTGATAGGAGATTCAACCAGTAATAATTACATTATAATTGACTATGGGTGACTTATGACTGCGATGGTTCTGGAGAAGGTAAAAATACGGATGAGTCTCTCAAAAATGTCGCTATCCAAACCAGTACCAGAGGCATCATGGCATTGGCAAGCGGACCATTGTGGGAGAGTTCGGTTGCAATGGCCCCTGCAAAATAACAGGTCAGTAAAATAAAGCCGATTTTCATCGTTTTAGGATAAATGAACAAAGCTGTAAAGACAATCTCCATAATTCCCAATAAGGTAATATATTGACCTACACCTACTTTGTTCATAACATCTACAATAGACTGGTTTTTGGTTAGCTTCATAATCCCGCTTAAGATAACCATCAGACTTGCCAGTGCTGTCACAACCAGGGTAATAATTTTTCTACTTTTCATGTTTTTTGGTTTTTGTTATATTACAAAATTATGCACATTTGCTATCCAAATGTAAGTAGTATACAAAAGGTTAGTAGTGACCTTTAGGTTAGTGGTTTAGAAATTTAATAACCTGAGAATATGGAAACAAGAAAAGTGAAAAATGCCCATCACGACACTACACAATGTTATTCCCGCCTCAATGCCATCGGAGACGCCTTGTATGTATTGGGAGGCAAATGGAAACTGCGTATCATCATGGCATTGTCAGAAGGCAACCTCCGATTCAATGAATTACAGCGACTGGTAAAAGGTATTTCTCCACGTGTACTTTCCAATGAACTGAAAGAACTGGAAATAAACGGCTTCGTAAAACGCCACATTCATACAGAAGGAACCGTGCTGGTAGAATATGAACTCACAGAATATAGTGACACACTGGGAGACGTATTATATGCACTAAGTGAATGGGGAATGATGCACCGTGAAAACATTCGCAAGCAGATGAGATCAGAAGAAGTGGCACTTGCTGGTGAATAGTTAGAGTAAGTCTTCTGATTAAAACTCTCTTGTTTGCGCTAAGTATTTTATCCAACTAATAACAATTTTTATGTTCGGTCTTTTCAAAAAAAGGAATAAAAATAAGGAGGATTTACAAGTTGTTATTGGCTTAATGACAAGTGTTTTTAACTTATTAAGTGACGATTTTGAGTACATTAGGACGCAAATTGCAGATGGTATTATTACTGGATTTCAGAAGAGAGACACACCTTTTAAAAATTATACAAAATTCACCTACAACTCAGATGTACTAAATCTGTATGAAAATCCTTCTGGTTCATTCTTTTCAATCAAAGGTATATTTGTATACGATTTGCAGACAATGCAATTTGTTGAAATTCATGTCCATATAGTATATGGATTGCTTTTAGGTTATTCAATTCCGGCTTTCAACACTATTCTGCCTGATTGTGATAGAATCACTATTGAATCTTTTCAAATAGAATATGCTGAAAATGAAGATTTTCTTGAGATAAAGCCTCTGTTGAATGACTTGGAGTTGCAGATTGTAAATCCCTCCAATGTATATATAGTGGAAATAAGGGATAAGGTATATTATCATATTTTGGATCTGGAAGATGGTGATTCCATTGGCATAGATAAGCAAAAGATAGTATATAAGATTACTCATGATCCCTTTGATGCAATAAAGCTTACAGAAGATTTGTCTGTATTTCTAAAATGAAATCAATACTCTCAAATTTATGAGTCTTGTCAATGTTAGAGAAAGTTTTCAACATACTAGTTGTAAATCCAACCCTTAGATATCAGAAAATCAACAGACTGAATGCGGCTGATTTAGGAAAGGTAGATACAGGAATTGTGTATCTGTATGCATCATGGAGTGGGCAATCATTAATCACACTCAGACTATGGATGGATATCTCTAAAGATCTGGATTTGACTAGACTAAATTTTTATGTAATTGACATTGACAATTTTTATCCTTCTTATTTTAAACAATATCTGAATTATATTCCTCAGGGAAAAGGCGAAATATTTTGGATAAAAGATAGTAATGTGATTTGGCAGTTCGGAAACTCAAGCCATCAGCCTGTTACTGTTGTGTCGTCAACTAATAGGTTAGCAAGTGAACAACCAAAAGGTAAGAACTCGCTTTCTGAGGTTATCCTACTGCTAACAAATGATTTGTGTTCATAAAATACAAACAAACACTAGTTTGTATTTTATCTTTATTCAATAATCAGCTTCTGAAACTTGCTTTCGACACCTTCTCCCCTTAAGCAAACCAGATACATACCTTTAATCAGTTGAGTGTTCATCATAAAGATACCTGTATCTGATGTTTTTAATTTATCAGAGCTAAGAATATGTCCAGAGAAGTCATAGATTGTATAATCTGTATAAGCAGGAATTGTTCCTTCAAAGGATAAAGAGATACTATCTGTAGAACGAGCAGGATTTGGAAAAACTGTAAATTGTGTAGCTGGTCTTGTGGATGTGTAAGAGATTGAGATGACAGAAGAATAGCTAGACTCGCCAGTAACATCTGTTTGTTGAATACGGTAATACGCAGTCGCCACTAGTGGATTGGTATCTGTATAAGAGTAAGCTGATTGCTGGCTTGTAGTGCCTTTGCCTGTAACAGTGGCAATAGCTTCATAGTGAATGCCGTCCAGACTGCGTTCTATCGTAAATTTGGAATTGTTGGTTTCTGACGCCACATTCCATTGTAATCTAACTCCATCATGTTGAGTATATCCTTTAAAGTTAAGCCAGGCAACTGGTAGTGGTGTAGTACTGGCAGAAGATGCCAGAGTAATGAATCGTGTTGTACCTGTTGGGATCATTGTAATAGAAATACCCGAGACACTCACCTTATTGCCAGATACAGAAAAGGTAAGGCCACTAAGTGAAGAATAAGTTGTGGCATCACTGAAGTTTCCATCTGTATCTACCAGTAAACGTAAGTCGCTTGCATTTAATCCACCAATGCCAGATTCTAATGTCACATCCCAGTTAAATGTACCTGTAAAGCCTGTATTCGTAACTTTCCACTCACGGCTTATTCTGGAGAATAGTCCCAGAGGCATTTCAGACATAGATGCAGACGTAGCACGAAGCCTGCTTGTATTAGCTCCCATCAGAATATACTGATTGTTGGTAAGAAATGTCCCTGTATTGGATGTGTTATTGGCTGTCAATGTAGAAAGGTATACTCGTGCAGAGTCGTCATAGTTGTGAGATTGACGTTGTATAAGTCCACTGTTGTCATCCCGTGCAATGCCAATGATGTTATTATTGTAGGGCGAAGCTACTGTAAATATAGTGCTACCTGCTGAATTAAGGTAGTTGTTGGTCATTGTGATTCCATATTTTACAGCAAGATACGATTCCACTTGTTGGCGTTGTGTTGCTGAATGCTGAATACCCGGATAAGAAATTATTTCAGCTATTCTTCCGTCAAAATAGTTAGTTTCAGCAGGGCGGTGTCCAATCTGCGCCAGTGTACTAGCTGTGTTGATGCTACTATTGGCAGAACCGTTGCTATAGGAAGTAATAGAAGTTGTAACCCCATTGATTGCTCCAAAGCTGGACGCACTTAATGCCTGTGTTTCAGAAGCCGCAACTGAGAATGTAGCAATGAATGGTCTGCTATTAGTAGCAGAGGCAGAACCTCTTACCCGACCATCTGTATCCACAATGAGGCGGTTGGTATTGGTTATGTAGCGAAGATGTCTGCCCTGATTAGTCGTTCCGGTAGCATTAGTACCTTGCCCAATTACTGTGTTTTCATCAGCTGCAGAAGAAGGAAATGTAACTGTATAGAATGTACGTGCCTGAGTGCCTGAGCCGAGTGGATTTTTAGCAGCTGTCAAACTTAACATCTGAGATGATGCAGCTGTAAATTGTAGATATGAATTGTAATTGAATAAGGTAGAGCCTGTAGTAATATAGGACGGGGCTGGTGCAGATCCTGTTGCATTGTTTGTCTGTGTGCTGTTGTCTGTCCAGTTTGTAACCGTGGTTGTTCCGGTAACACCTGTATTGGCTTTAAGCCATAAATTTAGATTAGAAGAGATGCCTGCGGGTGATTGTGCCAAAACCATCGAATGTCCAAAACAAATAATAACCAATGTGAAGTATAGTACTAAAAAAGATTTCATGAATTTTAAACTAGTGTGCGTGTATAGAAAGGGAAATGTTTTAATTGAAATGCAAGAGTCTGAGCGGTATTAATCGCAGATTATCAGAGAGGTGAAGAGGTTTTTGTAGGCATTTGTACTCATATATACCTGTGTGTGATATCTGGTGATTGAGTATTCGGTAATTGAGGTGTTTTTGTAGATTAATGAAACTGTGGAGAGGATAAATAGATAAATAGCGTCAGGTAGTTTCCGGGATTTATTCAATTCTAGTCGGGAATAGAAAAGGTAATCATATGGGGTTAAACGGCAATATCAGGGATTGCGGTTCTAACTTGCTTCGGAACTAAAAAATGAGTGTGGGCTTTTTGTGAAAGACTTGGGGGTATACACCCCCAAGAATAAAAAAATGTTAAGTTATATGTTTGTAAAGCAATGACTTCAATTAGGCCATATATAGGTTGCTTTGCGGATACAGTGATTAAACTTATCCAAATAGATTACTTCCCCTTTTTTGTTTACAACCAACCCATAACAAGTATTTGAATGGCCAGGGCTAGTATCTGCATAGTCAGATGAAAGTACATGGTTAGTAAGTCTGAATACATAATCATTTGTAGTAACCATATTAATATCTTCTCCTGCCTGATCTACAAAAAATAGTTGTTTACTATTTGAGTCATAATGGACACGATGTGGGTAATACACTGTAGCATCTTCCAGGCGACAATCTTTTCCATAACCTGTGCCAAGTTCGATATAGGTGGATACAGTGCCATTCGATGAAATTTTGCGTATTCGGTGATTGAACCAGTCTGGAATATACAGATTGCCATCGTCATCCATGGTTAAATCGTCGAACCGGCAAAATTCCGCTATGTTGGCTGCTCCATCTTTATAATTACAGACTTGAGTGTTCATATCTACCTTTCCTGCAAAGGTGCTGACCATGCCTGTAGTCAGATTTACCTTGCGTACACAACGCTCCAAACCATCTGCAATATAGAGATTACCTTGTTTGTCCATGACAATACCCACAGGTTGATCAAATTTTGCTGTAGCCAATGGTCCATCTTCATATGTCTTTCTGGAACTGGTACTAAGCCGGGTGACTTGCCCGGTAGAGGTGATCCGAAATATGCCATTGGGAACACCCAACTTGTCTCCGCTATCAACAGCATAAAGCGTTACTCCATCACGAGGGTCTACACATATATCTGTAATGGCGCCAAATCCTGTGGCAAAAGTAGTGACATTACCTTGGGGATCTAGCTTACGAATTACTGTACCACCAATGTAACTTTTAAGTTGATCAATAATATAAATGTTATCATTCTTGTCAATTGTCATCTGGCAGGGGTTGTCGAATTGAGAATTGGTTCCCGCTCCATCTGCATAACCGGGTTTGGTATCCTTGCCAGCTATTGTTTTAATGGTAACAATAGGTGGAGAGGTGTGTCCTCCATCCCCACCTGGGCTAGGTGAAGGATTAGGTTCAGTACAACTTGTAGATGTAATCAGAGAAATGAGTAACCCCAGACAAATAAAGGACGTTTTCATAGTTGTTTGTATTGTTGTTAAAATAGCTTGTAGTGTTATAGTTATAGTACTTACATTGATTATAAGGTTAAGATATTGGATTTGTGAGTGTAAAATTGATGTATTCAGATAGGTTTACCTATCTGCTTGTGTGTGAACTGTTGTAAATGAGGCATCTGGTGATACAAATCGAATCTAAAGGTAGGGTAGCATCTAATGGCAGGATCATTTATAAAGTACATAATCTGGGTAAAGGGCGACTCTAAGCTTTCCAATAGAAATCTTCATTTTGGAATTCATTTTCCATTTGGGAATGATTAACAAGTTCTATGGATTGCACAGAAAACCAGATAGTTGGCATGCATACTATTTCTGGTTATCTAACATAGAAAAATATGTCTTGATCGATATAATAAAATACTCTGTCGAAAAGCATCAAACCTCGTCTATCCAATACGAATTAATGATAGAATGTGCTATTATGCTAAGTAATAATACTTATGTGTTGTGTTGGTTTACATGTGATAAGGCGCATTGAAGAAAGAGCAAGGATATAATTTGTATCGTATCAATCAATTAATAGCAAAACTCTATGTTCAGAATTTCTACATTAGCACAATGGCGAAAAGCGACTCAGACTCATGAGTCTTTCCAGAAAACCCTTACTGATATTGAAAATGCCCGTACGTTTATCAAAGCTATCCAGGAAGGTAATTTGATGGAAGACTATCCTGGTTGGAGTAACACAGAGCATACTGCCAATTCAGAAAACTCACTTGCTGAGGCATTGTTGCAAATGCGTGATCATATGAAGATAATGGCAGAAAAAGAAGCTCAACGCACCTGGATTACAGAAGGGTTGGCGCAGTTTGTAGATATTTTGCGTTCACACCATACAGATATACAACAGCTCTATGATCAGATTTTGGCTTCTATCATCAAATACCTGAAAGCTAATCAGGGAGGATTGTTTGTGGTGAGAGAAGATGGAATGGAGAAAGAGGTAGTAGTTATGGCCAATGAGACAAAGGAGAGAACAGGACAATTACAGCAGCAAAAGGGAATCAGTGGCAACAGACTTGGTAGAAGTAATATCAGCCTGGAAATGGTCGCGTGTTATGCCTATAACCGGAAAAAGTTTCTTACCAAAACAATGAGTGCAGGTGAGGGACTTGTGGGACAATGTTTCCTGGAGGGGGACACAATCTATATGACAGAGATTCCTCAAAATTATGTAAACATTAGCTCCGGTTTAGGTGAGGCTACGCCCCGCTGCATCCTTATTGTGCCTCTTAAGTTAGATGATAAAGTGCATGGTGTAATTGAGCTGGCTTCTTTTTCAAAGTTTGAATCTTATCAGATTGAATTCATTGAAAAACTGGGAGAGAGTATTGCTTCAACAATTGCGAATGCTACTGTTACAAGTATGACACAGAAGTTGCTGGACATGTCACAGCAACAAGCAGAAAGCCTCCGGGCCCAGGAAGAGGAATTACGTCAGAATCTGGAAGAGATGGAGGCTACTCAGGAAGAGATGTTACGTCGACAGGCACAAGTTAATGACCTGCTTCAGCGGTTTGATCTGGCTGCCCGCACTACTACAGAGGGACTTTGGGATATGGTGGTGCCTGCTAATCTGGAGTTTACAGATAGCACTCCTTTCCAGTGGACAGACAAATTTCGTCATATGTTGGGTTATACGAATGAGCGGGATTTTCCAAATCGTCTGGATTCATGGTCTAATCTATTGCATCCTGATCACAAAGAAAGAACGTTGGCTGCTTTTTCAGCACACTTGCTTGATTTTAGTGGACAGACACCGTATGATGTGGAATATCAGCTAAAGCTTCGTAATGGAAATTTTAAGTGGTTCAGAGCAGTAGGAAATACATTGCGGGATAATAACGGGCGCCCTCTTAGAATCGCCGGTTCCCTAATTGATATTCAACAGTCGCGTGAACTGGAAGGTATTATGACGTCAGTAAATAATACAATGGCCACCATTGAATTCGATAAAAATGGTACTATACTGGATGCCAACGCCAACTTCCTTAATCTGATGGGCTATTCATTAGAAGATATCAAAGGAAAGCATCATAGCCTATTTGTAGATGCTATTTATCGGAATTCGGAGGCATATGCTCAGTTCTGGAAAGAACTTACTCAAGGTATACCTCAGATAGGAGAATTTGCCCGGCTAACAAAAAATAAAAATAAAGTGTGGCTGCATGCTAGCTATACCCCTATCATAGATCAGGGAAAGGTAACTAAAATAATTAAGTTTGCACAGGACGTTACGCACCATAAAAAGGCCTCTTTGGATATGCAGGGGCAACTCCAGGCTATTGACAAAGCATTTGCTGTTATTGAGTTTACTACAAATGGAGAAGTGCTGACGGCTAATGATATTTTTCTGAAATTGATGGAATATGATCTTACAGCTATTTTGCATAAACATCATTCACTATTTGTGGATAAAGAACACTTGGATACTTATGAGTATGAGCAATTTTGGAGAAAATTACGTTTGGGAGAGACGATTAGTGGTAATTTTGAACGCGTCACCCGAAGTGGAAAGAAAATATGGATAAAAGGTAGTTATAGTCCTGTATTTGATCTGGATGGACAAGTATATAAGGTCATAAAGTATGCTCAGCTTATACATGGTGCTGATGAAGAATAGAAACCAGTTTTTTTAAGGATAGTTATATTCTTTGGAGATACACGCTGGCAAATTCAATAGATAGATCTTCAATGGACCTGAAGACTATTGAATACTAGCAGATGGTCAACAATCTCTTGCCAAATAGACAAGAGATTGTTTTATTGTTAACAGGTTGACTAATGTACCGATTGTGATTACTTCTCTAAAACACTGTCCAGAATTTGTTTCGCTTTAGCTAAACCCTCTTTGCTGGATGCTTTGGATACTATTTTTCCTTCTGGGCTGATTAATACTACAGTAGGAAAAGACTCAATCATATACTTTTTGATAATGCTATCTTGATGGCTGTTACCTTTTTCCTGATACAGTTGTGTCCATGTGATATTATAGCGTCCTCTTATTAAGGGCTTAATATTTTTAACATCTTCCTTTTTCTCATAGGCTATACTGACAAACTCCACATTTTTGTCTTTGTATTTCAGATAAGCCTCTTTTAGTTCCGGTAAAAGAGCAATGCATGGGCCACACCACGTTCCCCAGAAGTCAATCAGTATGTATTTACCTGCAAGAGTAGATGAGTTAAACGGAATACCATCTACATCACGGGTAATAATTACCGGAGCTTTGTTTCCTGCAGTTACTGTATCGGCAATTTTAATTTCTTTTAACAATTGAGTTGTCAAAGAATGGTTCTTCAACTTTTCAGGCCAAATGTTTATAATTCGTTGGCTACCCTCTACACCCATTAACTGCCAATAATAGGTTAAGTAATGAAGACTAAGGAAATTTTTAAGATTTCCACCAAGGAAGTTTATCTCTTTCCCCATGATCTGGTTTTGTACATTTTCTTTTTGTGCACTAATTGTCTTTAGCAGAGCTGAATCCTGTTGTATGAGGGCGTTCTGATAGCTGAGTTCCAACTCTTGTTTCTTTTCTCGAATTGGGTCGATAACTGTTTGTTGAAAAGTACGCCATGACTGACTAAGTATAGAACCTTGTAACGTGATAGAATGTACATCTTTACCCTGAATCTGTATGATGGTATCCCAGATAAATTGCACTTTATTTGTAAGGTCCTCCGTTGCCAGCGCATAGAAATTAACCTCCTGTACGGGTTGTTTAAAGCCGAATTTACCGGAGCGGGTATGAACAGAATCGATCTTTTCATACAAATTGCCATAGGCAGTATGACTAACAGCCTTAAGTAGAAATACTTTTTTGTTTTTCCAGCTATCAATACGTCCTTCAACCACTAACAAATTCTGAGCATGTAATACAGGAAAGATAGACAAGCTCCAAAGAAAAAATAAGAGAGGCTTCATAAGTGTAAAAAGTTGAGTAGTAAAGGGTATGAAACAAAGATGTTAGGGTGTTTTGGTGCGTAACAGCTTTGGGCAATTATACATAGTAAATGTATTGTTTCCTATAGGAAGTGTATTGATTCTGTGTGTTTTATAGTTTTTAGACTACTGTTTTTATAAAGTACTCTCTGTATTTGTAGAGGAGCATAAATAGGGCGTTATAGTATTGGTTTATGCATACAACTGAATATAACTTTGACAATGGCATTTCATAGAAAAAATGTCTATTAGATGCCTGTAAATGGCAACTAATAATCTTGTAGATAACTAGTGTTTCTTTTTGTCGCACTTCTGAATACGATCCATGGCTCTTTAAATATAATCTTGATTTTCTCTAAATACCCCCTAAAAATACAGTGCAATATTTAGAGAAAATTCTTTCTGTATGAAGTAAGTAATAATGCTTAGTTTTGTTTTTAATGTTTTGATATGCAGTGAGTTGTGTATTGGGGCTCTTCTGTTGGAATTTGCAAACCATTTTCTGAAAAGTTTTGTGTGAGGCAATTATCCGGTTGTGGTGATAGGTTGGCTTGTTAAAGTCAACACTATTCTTTTGTAGCCTTCACTGACTTGTATTTCCTATTTATACATATCCTCTAAAGACTACATGTTACTACCCTTTGCACTTATTGATTCCAAAAAGCTGAAAGGCTTGCAAAAATCTAACACAGAATATCTGCAACTTTGCGAGCAGAACCAGCAAGCTTCCACATTTATCAGACAAATTGAGGAAGGTAATCTGCAGGCAGACTTTGCATTGATTGATGATTCAAACTCTACTCAGAAGCAGAATCCGTTGATAATCGCATTGGCGAGTATGCGCCAACGTATGAAGGAAATTGCGAGAAAAGAACATGAGCGTACCTGGACAACAGAAGGATTAGCCCGGTTTGTAGAGATTCTTCGTGAAAAGAATACCTATGGAGAGCAGTTATATGATGCGATCCTTGCTAATCTGATTAAGTATATGGGGGCTAATCAGGGCGGACTGTTTGTTGTTCATGCTCAGAATGATGATCCTTCTACTGAAGATACACTTGAAATGGTAGCCTGCTATGCCTATGATAGAAAAAAATATATTCGTAAGCAGATTCTGGCAGGCGAGGGACTAACCGGACAATGTTATCTGGAAGGAGAAACCATTTACCTGACTGATATTCCTGATACTTATGTGCACATAACTTCCGGATTGGGTAAGAGTGCTCCCCATTGTTTGGTATTGGTCCCTTTGAAACTCAATGATCAGGTACTAGGAGTAGTCGAACTCGCTTCTTTTAATTCTTTTGAGCCTTATCATATTGCATTTGTTGAAAAATTAGGGGAAAGTATCGCTTCTACTATTGCAAATGCACACGTATATCAGCGTACACAAGAGTTGTTAGCCCAATCACAGAAACAGACTGAGAATCTCCAGCTTCAGGAGGAGGTATTGCGTCAGAATATGGAAGAAATGGCTGCTACTCAGGAAGAAATGCAGCGAAAACTTCAGGAGAATGCTCGTTTAAAAGGTGAGTTAGATGCCCGTATGCATGTTCTTAACCAGGCAGCATTGCTTTCAGAATCTGACTTATATGGAAATATCACGTTTGTCAATGACCGATTTTGTGAAGTATCTGGTTGGTCACGGGAGGAGGCGCTTGGCAAACCACATAATGTTGTCCGGCATCCGGAAAACCCTAAGTCCTTGTACAAGGATATGTGGACAACAATAAAGAGTGGTCGTATTTTTCGGGGAACCTTTAAAAACAGGGCAAAAAATGGTACTACCTATTGGGTAGATGCAACGATTGCTCCCGTATTGGACGCAGAGGGGAATCCAATCAAATATATTGGTATCCGATATGACATTACAGAGCAGTTCGAAAAGAGTGAAGCCTTAGGTGCTTTATTAAAAGAAAGTCAGCTGCAGCAGGAGCAACTTAAAGCACAGGAGGATGTATTGCGTGAAAGTATGGATGCTTTATCAGTAGTTCAGGAAGAAGTACGCATTCGGGAGGCAGAAGCTCAGAATTTGCTTCTTGCTTTTCGTACTGTGAGTGATACATTTGCCTGTATTGAGTTTGATATGCATGGCAATATTCTTCAGGCTAATGCTAATTTTCTGCAAACGGTAGGATATGAGGAAAATGAAATAAAGGGACAACAACATCGTTTGTTTGTAGATCCTGTGTATGCACAAAGTACAGATTATATTCGTTTCTGGCAAAACCTACAACAAGGTAATGCTTTTACCGGAGAGGTAGTACGTCTGAAAAAGGATAAGACTGCAGTTTGGATGCAGGTATCTTATGCTCCTGTTCGAGATAATGCAGGTAAATATTATAAAGTAGTAAAATTAGCTATAGATATAACACATCAAAAGCAACTGGAGATTGCTGCTCAGCAACAGATGGAAGAGCTTAAAGCTCAGGAGGAAGAGCTACGCCAGAATATGGAGGAGCTAATTGCGAGTCAGGAAGAGATTGAGAAGCAGAGTATTGAACTGCGAGGTCTTTCTGCTGCTGTAAATAGTACACTGGCTACTATTGAATTTGATCCAACTGGGAAAATACTCACTGCTAATTCTAACTTCCTGAACCTAATGGGTTATAAACTGGAACAGATTGTAGGCAGATCTCATGCAATTTTTGTTGATCCATCGCATGTTATTAGTGCAGAGTACCGAATTTTTTGGGAAGAGTTAAGTAATGGGCATCCTCAGGTGGGCGAAGCCAGGCGATTTACAAAGAATGGCGAAGAAAAGTGGCTTAGTGCAAGTTATACTCCTGTATTTGGACAACAGCAGGAAGTAATCAAGGTTATCAAATTTGCTCAGGACGTTACCCAGTCCAAATTACAAGCATTAGATAGTAGCAATCAACTAACTGCCATTAATAAGGTATATGCGATTGTTGAGTTTGATATAGAAGGAAATGTCCTGCATGCTAATCGCAAGTTTCTCGATCTGATGGGCTATGACTTTGAAGGAATTAGTGGTAAACATCATTCCTTATTTGTTTCAAAGAAAGATGCGGAATCTGCAAAGTATAAACATTTCTGGCAACAGCTCCGAAAGGGAGAATTTGTAGAAGGAATATTTGAACGTCTGAATAGTAAGGGGCAAAAAGTACATATCAGAGGGAGCTATAACCCGATAGTTGATATGCATGGTAAGGTTTATAAAATCATTAAACATGCACAGAAACTAGACTCTGAATAAAAGGTAGAGGCAGCTATCAACTCTTTTGTGATGGTTTAAACAATGTTCTGTGTTTTTTATAACGTGTTTCTGGAATGGCTATCAACAAACAGATTATGATAACTAAGGGTAGCTGATATTTTATCCGGATGATATAAATTTTTCAACATGGTAGGATACTTATAAATGTCCTACCATGCTTCTGTAAATACATTCAGACATGTTCTGGATCTGGATGTATCCATGGGCTGCGATATGAACGTGCCAGCAAACGCGTAGCATCCGGATCACCGATTACCTGTCGGGTTATCGGATCGTAGGTAAGTGGTCGACCTGTCTGCATAGCAATGTTTGCTAGTATACAACTGGCTGTAGAGATATGACCTTCTTCGATGTCTGCAACAGGTCGCCCATTGGTCTCTATGGCACCAAGAAAGTTCAGCATGTGCAGTCGGGTAGCAGGAGCTGCATTGAGTTCAATTCCTTTTTCTTTCAGATCTTCAGGATATTTTTCTTTCTCATATACCACATCTTTGTGAATCTTTTGTCCTTGTCCCACCGGAATAAAATCATACTGCATAGTGCTGGCTATCAGCGTCCCTTTGTCTCCATATAGAGTAAACGACCATGGATAGTCTGGATTAGCAGGAGTACCCCAGGTACGGTGCTGCCATACACAGTTGAGTTCATCATACTCAAACACTGCTGTTTGTGTATCTGGAATATTCGATTTGCCTTCTTTCTGTACATAAATCCCACCTGTAGAGCTGATTCGTTTGGGCCATCCTAGTTTTAACATCCAGCGTACAGTATCCAGCATATGAACGCACATATCACCAATAATGCCGTTGCCATATTCCATAAATGTACGCCACCAGCGAGTGTGAGGTAGTCCATCAAAGGGACGCATAGGTGCGGGTCCTGTCCACATATCATAGTCAAAGAATTCTGGAACTGCCTGCGTGGATGGATTTCCATTGTTTCGCATATGGTAATAACAACACATCTCCACATGTGAAATTTTGCCCAGCAATCCTGCATCCACTATATTCTTTTTCGCCTCAATCAGGTGAGGAGTGCTTTTGCGTTGAGTGCCTACTTGTACCACCCGTTTATATTTTCGGGCAGCTGCCACCATTGCTTCCCCTTCCATAACATCCACACTGATAGGTTTTTGCACATATACATGAGCACCTGCCTTCATAGCCTCAATAGCCTGAAGTGCATGCCAGTGATCAGGAGTACCCACCAGTACAATATCCGGTTTCTGGTCTGAGAGGAGTTTGCGGTAATCACCATACTGAGCTGGAGCCTTTTTGGATTGTTGCCGCTCACTTACCATTGTTGCAGCCTCTGCTAATAAATGTTTATCTACATCACACAATCCCACTACTTCAACAGGTGCAACCTGTATCAACCGAAACAAATCACTCTTTCCATACCATCCGGTTCCTATCAATCCTACACGAAGTTTTTTAGGTGGATGCAGAATGTCCATCGCATTAGCACCCAGCGTAGTTAGTGCCAGTGAAGCAGACGCCGATTTCAGAAACTGACGGCGGTTAATGTGAAAATAATTCATTGAGATTGTAAGGGCTTTTGGGGTATAACATGATTTTTTCTGAAGTCTGTTTCAATGAACAGAACTCAACTCGGCATTATTAAAGTAACCATTCGTAATACCTGTATTTACAGAATTGTATAAATATAAAGTATGGATTAGTTGCGTCTCAATTTATTGTAAACTTTTTTCACTCGATAGTACTATTTCGGATTATACCTGTCCAATACTCTCTTAATCAGGAAAATCTATTTTTCTGCTGGTTAATGAAGATGAAATATGCTTTGTATAGATTACTGATATATATAAATTTTAGGTAATTATCCCTCAAGCTGAAGGTTTGAAAGACTTGATCTTAGCTGATAATCAATATCTCATCTTTGTACTTGTCTTTTTACATTTATCTATGTTCTTTTATCAAATATCCAGATAAAAACTGCTATTATGTCATTCAAAAAACTTCTGTGCTTATTTTTTCTATTGATAGTCTCTCCTGTATGGGCTTCTCGCGTGGATACCATACAGGTAACTAGTTCAGTTATGCAAACTACTATTCCTACAGCTGTAGTTGTACCTGATAGTTATAAGAAAGGAAAACATCTTTATCCTGTGCTATACCTATTACATGGAGGAGGTGGAAGCTTTCGGGATTGGCTAACCAAAACCCCAGAAAAAAAGTTGTTACATAAATTGGCAGATCTGTACAACATTATTATTGTTACGCCAGATGGTGGCCCACTTAGTTATTACTTTGATAGTCCTGTTGACAAGGCCAGCCAGTATGAGACATTTATTACCAAAGAGGTGCTGGCTAAAATAGAGGCTACTTATCGTACTGTCAAAGATAGAAAAGGGCGTGTTATTGCTGGACTTTCTATAGGAGGGCATGGAGCGATCTATCTTTCTTGCCGACATCCGGAATTGTATTGTGCTGCTGGAAGTATGAGTGGAGTTATGAATATTAATACTGCAACATGGAATGTGCCACCTGACTTTGCTAAGTCTCGTGAACAGAACTTTGTACGGTTGTTGGGACCAAAAAAAGATTCACTTAACCCTTTTCCTGGTTATACTGCTGTTACCTTAACAGATCAGATGAAAGCTAATGATGTACACTTGATCTTGGATTGTGGTGTAGATGATTTCCTGATAGGCCCTAATAGAGATCTGCATCAGAAGCTGGTAGCAAATAAAATACCTCATGATTATACTGAACGGCCTGGTGCTCATACATGGGAGTATTGGGGAAATGCTTTACCCTATCAGGTATTATTTTTTCAGAATATTTTTGTTGCCAATGGTGTTGTTGTTCGGTAGATCTAAAACTATAGAACCCCCAGGAAAATCCCAGAGGTTCTATCCCCCTTTTATAAACACAATTATATTTTTAAACAGGACCTGCCTGTATGATTTGTCAGTATCGGTGTCCAGCTAATCAGGCATGATTAGCTGGAAGGAATTAGTTTTAATCAATCAAAAACTTGTGTAGCCTTCATAGGCCAGCTTTTTCCCTACTTCCAGATATGCCTCTTTGGGCTGTGGTGCCCATGTTCCCAATCCATCCACATACCGGTTATACATACAAAATGCTGCTGCAATCAATACTGTATCATGAATTTCCACGTCCGTAGCACCCTCTACACGGGCTTTATCAATATCTTCATCCAACACATATTTACCTCCTTGCTGAACTTTGTGAGCTATATTCAGTAAGGCACGAAGCTTTGCTGAAACTTCATAGTTTTGGAGACCTGCCTTGATGTCATCAATTAAGTCTGCCGATGCATTCATATGTGCTACAGCCGCAGCCCCATGCGAAGTGTGACAGAAATGACAATTGTTCTTATAAGATACTGAGGAAGCAATTATCTCTCGTTCAGCACTAGAAAGAGTAGAATCCCCCCGCAACAATACCTCTGCCAGTTCATTCAACGGTTTGGCTGTGTGTCGGTTGTAATCCATCAGCCCAATAATTCCGGGCAATTCTTCATTGTTCAGGCGAATGTGTGCCATAAGTATGGGTTATAAGGTTGACAAATAGAGATAGTGAAAATCAATAATTCCTTTCAGAACTCATATACGAAGCATGCAATCGAACTCATGCATAGTTGGTAGTTCTGGCATAGAAGTAGTAGACTGAAAATAATCGGAAGAGATTGCCTTCTGTTGTGTAAGTGATTGTTTCCAATATAACGCACAGCATAATGTAATGAACATTATTTTCCTGTCTTAGAGCATTTCATGCTATAAGATAAAAACTATCTGTAAAGTTTTGAAAATGATACCATCAACAGAAAACAGAAGTTATGCCTGCCGGGGAGGAGGGTAGATAGCTTCCAGATCAACAGATTGTATAGAAGAAGGATATGAATCCTGCACTTTCTGTCTTTGCTCTATAATAGAATGAGAAAGGGTAAGAACAGTTACAGGGAGATATTCAGGAGTAAAGGATTTTATATTTTTCTGTGTTTTGCCAGAATCTGTATGTGAATAGTCCATTGCCAGTGTTTTGGCATGATTTGACATATCCTGCTTTACTTTCTCCTGCTGTTTATTATTGACACAATATATTATAATCGTGTCGTTTTTAATACCCATAAATGCTTTCTCATAGATCTTTCCCTGATGCTCAAACTCACCTTCTACAGCTACAAGTTCTTTATCTGGCTGATGATATAGGCCAATAGGCATTCTAAATACAACCCAGTCTGGATTATTTTCTGAGAGAGAGCCTGGATGAGAAAGATGTCTATCCAGTGTGTGACGAAGCTGTTGTCTGGCTTGTCGTTGTTGCTGAAAAAAAAGAATAGAATAACCTATTGTATTGAACAGGAGCAGACACAGCAAGCCGATAGATACAGTTCTTTTCAAAGGAAATTCAATTTTTTACAATATTAATAAAAAATCTAAATAAATCAATGAAAAATTAAATTTCGTATCGCACTATTTTCTAGCCAGAATAATTGAGTGTGATGGGAATCATAATTTAAAAGAGATAAGTGTTTGGTATAGCTTATTTATGGTTTGAATGTATACTTATGTTTTTGTGATTTACATAGGTATTTATTGTTATTTGAAAATTAGGTAATTAATAGCGACTACAAAATCAGACTCTATTAAATCAAAGACTAGATCTTCCAGATTAGCATATTTGCAAATTTAATTTGTTATCCAGATTCTATATGTAATGTAAGAATCAATACACCTTCTGATTCAAAAATAACGAAAACGCAATTTTTGTGAATATTAGTTAAGATAAATTACAGCACAAATATTTAGGGTAAAAATTATACGAAAAATAAAAAAAGTATAAAATATAGTTGAGTTTTCTAAGTATTTGAGGCTCTATATTATTTATGTAAAATCAATACTGATATAAACTGTGTGTTTTTTTGCTTTAATACCCATATTTTTTCGTCTTAATTGTGATAAAGTTATTATTGGGAATTAAAATAAATACTACACTAACTCTTTAAGAGTATTTCTGCTCCTTTTTTACGTTTTTAAGTGACAGGTGACAGTTATGGTGAAGCGTTTTGACTGGAAACAACTGCTATGATTTCATAATAGATTCATAGTTAATTACTTAGTTTGCAGGTTTTCTCTGAAAAAAGCACTAAGGAACTCTATTTTTTGTGACCATATTCGTAGTGGTACCTCAAATTCTTAACGAATATATAGCGTTGTAAGAAATTCCCCTACAACGCTAAAAACGTCCTTTATTTAATCTTCAATTTTGAATCATAACTCTGTCTTCTTCAAGTTACTATGTGACTAAGAAAATCAAGAACAGAGGCAATAGTCTCTAAAAAAGTATATAAGTATATTTTCCGAATAGATGAAAAAACGATTACTACGTACATTAAGCTGTTTTCTCCTATTACTTGGATTTTGCTCTACAGTAAACGCCCAGAGTTTATACTGGGTAGGAGATGGCGGATCATGGAATGATGACAGCCACTGGTCTGCTACTTCAGGTGGAAGTGGAGGGGCAGGTGTGCCTGCCACTACCAATGCAGCCATCTTTGATGCCAACTCTTTTTCTACGGCTGGACAGACTGTCACCCTGACTGCAGGAGCCATCTGTAGCAGCATCAACTGGACAGGGGTAACTAACAATCCCACGCTGGATCTGGCCGCTAACCTGACCATCAGTGGTACGTCTGCCATCTTTGCCGATGGGATGAGTGTGTCTGGAAGTGCCGGATTGATTTTTACTTCTGCTTCCAATACAACGCTGACTTTAAGCAATACAGCCAAAACCTTTGGC
>NZ_JASJOR010000038.1:0-80031 GCF_030068545.1 Xanthocytophaga flava
GGGTTTGTTGGCTTTTGGGCAAATCCTTCTTAAATTTGTTCAAAAGCGATGGGAGTAGTTTTTCTTCTTTTTTCACACATTGATAACTACTACTGCCTCGCTTTTATTCCGTTTGTCCAGCAGTCAGATTTTATACATTGTCAAACTTCCTAGAAGAACACAAAAGCTCTTTTCTCTTATATACTATATATAATATATTATAGTATACACGTGAGAGTTTACTGTAACAACTGTAACACGCTTCATTTACAGATACTTACAACTGTAACACCTACTGTAACATACTGTAACAGGTCTCAGTATGAGCTCTTTATGTTATGGTAGAACATTGATGGTCTGTTACGGCATGGTGTAAATTGCTCTGGTTTAGGTAGGTGATTTTTGTCCCATATCTTTTGAGGATTTGTAAGAAGAGAACGCTGGTGCGAACATCCGTTTGGACTCACATTGAGTGTAATGCCCGTTACTTTCGTTATAGACACGGGGTAGACACCCACACCGACTTTCTAGTTTAGTCAAAGATCTCTTTTCCAGAAAAGATATGGGACAGAATATGTGGCTTGCTGGGTGGTTAGTACACAAGAATAGTTTTCCATGAGTTATGCGCATCAGCAAAACTGATCGGAATTGTGGTTAGAATAAAAATATTGTGAATAATATGTAATCTGCTTAAGAATGAGATAGAAGAGTTTGAGTTTTCCAGTGAGACCGCAGTGAACCATACACAAAAAAAGAAAATTTTTAAAAGTTGCTATATTCCTTTATGTAAGAGTGGAATGACTCTAGTTGCTAAATTGTTTAACTAGGTGTTTAGTTATGCGGGTCGAAAATGGGTAGCAGGAGGGAGGCCGTGTTTTCTTTTTGGGGTGTTCTATCGCTTTAAAGATAACTCCAGAGGACAGTCGTCTGACGGCTTTTAAACTGCCCATAGCAACGACATACAGGATACAGAACCAATACCACACCAATCCAGAACAGGTAGATAATGCTTAACGAAAACCCTACATTCGGAGGGATTCCGGCCATGTTTTTCTGAAAGTTAATCTCCTGCCAGGAAATACCCTGTACGAGCAAACAAACTACTGAGAGGCTATGAATCAGATAAAAGTGAATAACATAGTAGAACAAAGGTACCTTACCATATACTTTGAAAAAGTAAGTCCACCGAAACTCCTTGCCTTCCAATACGGATAATAAAAGAATGCCGGGTGCCAGGGTAATCAGGGTATATAACAGAGAAGGTGGATACTTGGTAACGTTAAAGAATGAAAGAATCGTAAATACTGTATCCTTCTGAATTTTCCATGGTGTAGGATCTCCATATACATTTAGAAACCGCAACAACATAAAGCTGACAATTGCGCCAATCCCGAGTTGAAGCAGAATCTTTTTTCGTGTTGCAGAAAGCACCTGTGGACGATACAACATTCCAAAACAATACCCTATGAGCAATATGCCCAGCCAGGATAAGAATGGGTAAAGAATTCCAAAATTGAAGTGTGGAGTTAGAGGCGTAAAGCTAAGCTGGTGTAGCAATGACCACAGAAAACTAGCCGGTGTTCCAGAAGGAAAAGATATGGGATCAAGTAGGTTATGCCCAACTACAATCAGAATGGCAAGTGCCAGTATCCATATAACAGGTAGAAATACCAGCCCACTCAAAATAATCATACTGATTCCAATAGCCCATATAACCTGTAAAACAATAGTTGAGAAAGTTATATCAAACCAAAGTCCAAAGTTTACAATTGTAATTTCTAGTATTATGAGCCATAATCCTCTGGTTAGAAGAAAAAGGCTCAGTTGTTTTTTGGTTTTCTTTAGTCCGTATAGATAGGCAGAAGTGCCTGCCAGAAAAACAAAAGTAGGAGCACACAGGTGAGTAATCCATCTCGTAAAGAACAAGATTGGAGTTGTTGTTGTCAGATTGGTGGGGTCTGTATAAAATCCATTCAACAACAGATATTCACGTGTATGATCCAATGCCATGATCACCATAACAATACCCCGTAGCACATCAAGACTACTGATCCGGGAAGTTGTGAGAGAGAGTACTTGTGATTGTGTCATGGATTGGATGGGTATATCAGAGACTCATCATGTCTTTAAAGCGAATAGCCTGCCGACGTGAGATCTCAATCTTCTCGCCACCTTTCAGTGTAACCAGCAAGCCACCGCTAAACCAGGGCTCAATTTTTTCGACCCACTGTAAATTAATGATATGTTTGCGGTTAGCACGAAAGAAGGAGTGAGGGTCCAGTTTTTCATCCAACGCATTCAATGATTTTAATATCAATGGCTTCTGGTCATCAAAGTGCAGTCTCACATAATTACCCATTGACTCAAACAGGCGTATCTTTCCTAGTTTTACAAACCAGCACTTTTCTCCGTCTTTCACAAATACCTGATCTTCCGCAGTGAGTAACTTAGCATTCTCCCGTTTAAATTCCTCATGGCGAATGTCTTCCTCCAGTCGGTTAATCGCTTCTGCCAGACGGTTAGGGTCAATAGGTTTTAACAGATAATCGAGAGCGTTGTATTCAAATGCCTTCAACGCATATTCATCATAGGCTGTGGTAAATATCACGTCAGGCACACTTCCTTCTATTTCCGTCAGCAATTCAAACCCTGTCTTACCTGGCATCTGAATATCAAGAAACAATAAATCCGGATGTAGTTTGTCTACCAGGTCCAGGGCTTCTTCTGCATTCGCGGCTTCTCCTATGATTTCAATTTTGGGAAAGTTTTCCAGTAAACGGCGTAATTCATTACGAGCTAAGCGTTCGTCATCAACAATAAGTGCTTTCATATTTGCGGTCATACAATTCAATAGTAAGTTTGGTGTCCTTAAGAGCAAATAACTTACTATTTGAAAATTATAAAGAGAAAATTCGTTATACGGAGGTATTTGTATGTAAACGGATATTATTTTTTACATAGAGATTTGTAAATTGGGCGCAAAATACCCTTATACTATTCGTAATATCTTTTCAAATCTAGGAAATATATGCCAAAAATAATTTTAGGACTTCTCTTTTTTACAGTTTGTCTGTTTGCACAGGCTCAGTCAAGTGGTTCAAAAGAAGAAACCGAAATCAAGCAAGTGATAGGACAACTATTTGATGGAATGCGCAAAGGAGATAGTGCCATGGTAAGAAGCGTGTTCTATTCAGGGGCACGCCTGCAAACAACCTATGTAGATAAGAAAACAGGCAAACCCGCTTTACGGGAAGAAAGTATCACTGATTTTGCCAAAGCTGTGGGTACACCACACAAAGAAGTCTGGGATGAAAGACTTTCCGGATATGATATCAAAGTAGATGATAACCTGGCCATTGCCTGGACTCCGTATGAGTTTTACCTGGATGGAAAATTTAGCCACAAAGGAGTGAATGTATTTCAGTTATTTAAATCTGAAAAAGGGTGGAAGGTGATAAGCATTGCAGATACAAGAAGGAAGTAAGTAGAGAATGGAGAGAATAGTAAAACAAAGACTTTGGTGGTTAGTTGCATGTTTAGTGTGGGGGTGTTATTGTGCTGTGTCTGCTCAAACGAGTGAGTATGAAAAGCGTATTCTGGAAGATCGAAAGACCAAAGACAAGAATTTTCGTAAAGGAAAAGATTCTCCCATTCCCAAAAAAGAGAGAAGTGATTTTACTGGATTAGTCTATTTTCCTATAGATTCGATGTATCGGGTACAGGCAAAGCTGGTTAGGGATACATTACAGAAGACTTTTGAAATGAAGACATCAACAACCCGATTGCCAGTGTATCGGGTATATGGGAAACTCGTTTTCAGAGTAAAGGGTGAAGAATGTGTGTTGACTGTGTACCAAAGTATGGATCTGTTGCGCAATCCAATGTATAAGGATTATTTGTTTGTTCCATTTACAGATCTCACCACAGACGAAAGTTCTTATGGCGCAGGTCGGTATATGGATATGCGTATTTCTGATAACGAGATGGTTTGGATTGATTTCAATAAATCCTATAATCCTTATTGTGCCTACAACAATCAATATTCCTGCCCAATTACTCCAGCCGAAAATAAACTTCCTGTAAGAATAGAGGCAGGCGAGAAAATTTACAAAGAACATTAAATAGCAATTTGAAGCAATAGAGTAGGAGAGAAGGCATCTTTGTAATACCTATTTCACTACTTGTTCACTAATAATTTAGACAACCTCTTAAACTTTTTGTAATTCTTTCCGATAAGGCGCAGACGATTGTGCTCCCATTCGGGTAACCGATATCGCAGACGCCTGACATGCATAGTGAATCGTTTCGGGTAGTGAATAGCCTTCTGCCAGAAATACACAAAGCACTCCATTAAAAATATCTCCGGCACCTGTTGTATCTATGGCGTCCACCTTAGGTGCTGGAATAAGTTGAGAGTCTGTTCCTGAATACCAGAAGGCTCCAGACGCTCCCATAGTAACAATGATATTCTTTACTCCTCTTTTATGAAGTATCTGGGCTGCTCGTTCCGCTGATGGAATATCGTTAACTGTTATGTTTGTTAACAAGCTTAACTCTGTTTCATTTGGAGTTAATAAATATAAATAATTGTAAATTTCTTTATGTAAACTATTTGCGGGAGCCGGATTTAGAATAACCTGAGCCCCTCGTGAGTTGCTTTGTTCAATAATATATTCAACAGTCGGAATCGGAATCTCCAGTTGTAACAGAACTACCGTATCCGAATCAATTAATTCAATAGCGGCAGAGACATCAGAAGGAGAGAGTGTAGCATTGGAGCCGGAAGCAACCACAATGGAGTTTTCCCCTTTGTTATCTACTGTGATTAACGCTACTCCGGACGGATGATCAGGATCAGTAAGGATATAGTCCGTAGTGATGCCTTCGGTTACAAATTGTTGCCTGGCTTGTTGTCCAAAGAGATCATTACCCACCTTGGCTATAAAGGTGACATTTCCACCCATACGAGCGGCAGCTACAGCCTGATTCGCTCCTTTGCCACCTGCATGCATTGTAAATTTACCACCTAGTATCGTTTCGCCTGGTAAGGGAAGATGCTCGGCCTGTATGACCATATCTGTATTGGAACTTCCAAAAACCAAAATCTTTTTCATTAATTATTATGTTAAGTAGTAACTAGTGGTGTACTTTTAGAGCCAATATAGCAAATATATAATCACATACTAAGATGAAAGCTGTAGTCATAACACAACCCGGAGGCCCTGATGTACTATCTGTGGTAAATCGTTCTATGCCAGAAGTTGGTGAAGGAGAAGTATTGGTGAAAGTACTGGCTGCTGGTATAAACAGACCAGATATTGCACAGCGTAAAGGATATTATCCGGCACCCGCAGGAGCACCCGTCGATATTCCAGGTTTGGAAATTGCCGGTATTGTAGAGTATACAGGAGGACAGGTGAGGCGTTTTAAGGTAGGAGATGTCGTATGTGCATTGGTAAGTGGTGGTGGATATGCCGAATATTGTATGGTACCCGAAGGACAATGTTTGCCCATTCCGGAAGGATTGAATTTTGTAGAGGCTGCTGCCTTACCTGAAACTTTCTTTACCGTTTGGAGCAATGTATTTGATAGAGGGAATCTCAAGCCAGGTGAAAGTTTACTGGTACATGGAGGATCAAGTGGCATAGGAACTACTGCCATACAAATGGCAACAGCTATGGGTAACACTGTGTATGTAACCGCAGGAACGGAAGAAAAATGTCTTTTTTGTGAAGAATTGGGAGCCGTGAAAGCTTTTAATTATAAAAAAGAAAGTTTTAAAGATCGTATTCTGGATAGCACTGAAGGAAAGGGTGTCGATGTAATTCTGGATATGATTGGAGGGAATTACACATCAGACAATCTGCAAGTACTTGCAGAGGATGGCCGATTAGTACTAATAAATGTAATGAATGGACGGGAGGCAACTATTGATCTGCTTGAAGTAATGAGACGGCGACTAACTATTACCGGATCAACATTGCGTAACCGGGATATAGCTTTTAAATCAGCCATTGCTCAAAACCTGGAGAAACATATATGGCCATTAATTTCTGCTGGAAAAATAAAACCCGTAATTTATCAGGAGTTTCCAGTTGAGGAGGTGAGTAAAGCCCATCTGTTAATGGAGAGCAGTGAACACATGGGTAAGATTGTACTCACATTTACCTAAGCAGAGTGATAATAAGGAGAGGTATCGTTATACATCAGGTAAATTTCAAATGCATTACAGAAATTTTGATTCTGAAAAAAGTCCTAATAATACATATGGTACTAAATAAGATTATCTATTTCTTTATAGGAGTTACTTTACTAAGTTGTAATTCGGAGGACTCTTCAGAGTGTAGAGACATAGTAGAACTTGAAGAAAATG
Organism: Xanthocytophaga flava; assembly: GCF_030068545.1. Lineage (NCBI taxonomy): Bacteria > Pseudomonadati > Bacteroidota > Cytophagia > Cytophagales > Rhodocytophagaceae > Xanthocytophaga > Xanthocytophaga flava. The sequence continues at coordinate 6,353 of NZ_JASJOR010000038.1, forward strand.
AGGAAAAAGATTTCAAGTGGAAACATGATTATATGGTTGGAGGTCTTAAACGAAATGGAAACAAAATAAATATTGATATACTATGTTCTTGTAAAGATGGAGACCTAAATCTCTACAAGAAAAGAATCAATGACACTCTTAATCTATATGCTGACTTTGAATGTGGTTCTTATTTAAAGTCAGATGAATTTATGTACCGATATTGTTATCATAATCTAGATAGTTTGCTACCAATTAAAGTTGTCTATCCAAACAAACGTGTCTATCCAAAATGACATTCTGATAAAATATTAAGGGTATGTCGAATAGAGGAGATACCTTATCAGACTTAATAACATAAGGCAACTGCGATGGGTAGCACTGTATAACCTGATGCATAGTGAAATAAGAAGAGGTATAGTGTATAATAGGTGAATTTAAAAATGTTACTTAACATAATGTAAATTATTAAACTAAGATTTTTATCTTTTTGCTGGTATGCTTTTTTAACCGTAAAAAGAATATATAGGATGATGAAAAGAATAAGCATGCTTATGTAACTTTTTGATTAAAAGCGAGTTGTATGATGATTGGTGTTTTGTCATCTTTCGGAAAATAGTTACTAATCATTTTGATGGTGAGTTATGGAGAATCTTCAGTTTAATTTAGGCAGCCAGTCGACAAATCAGCATGTGTGTCAGTCTCAACGTGAAGGTGACTGGATTATTTTTACCTGTAGCAAATGTCCGGATTATGAACGACGTGTGAATTGGCGTACCGGTCAGATGTCTGTTAGACATGGTTTGTTGGATGTAGCTCATATTGGAACGCATTTACCCTCTGAGATTGCATATGCGCTCCGGCACATCAATTAATAGGACGGATTACCTATAGCAGACTCTAACAATTAGGTAATAGAGTTTATAGATTCAGTGACTTTAGTTGAGGAGGATAATCCGAAAAAATCAGTTTTGATAGTGAGCCATAATCAATAGTTAATCTGAACGCATTAACTAGCGGAATTCCTAGACTATCACATAGTATACTTCGGATAACTCCAGCATGGGTAATCACTATAACCTTGTCAAAGTCGTTTTGTTGAAGTTCTGTAATAAATTCTTTTACTCTGGTGTGTAGATCCTGAAAGCTTTCACCATTGGGTGGCTGTATTGTCACAAAGTCTTCCATCCATGGTGTTAGTTGTAGTTGAGGAATATCCTGCCATGGCGTATTTTCCCAGTCTCCAAAATTTACTTCCTGCAAACGAGTATCTACTTTGTATGTGGAAGTTATAGTTTCTGCCAATCTGGTACAACGTTGTGCAGGGCTGCTATAAACAGTGAATTGACCTGTAAGGGTAAGTTTAGAAATAATATTATCTTTTTCGTTTTCAAATGATGAAGCTAACCCAATATCTGATTGACCATAACACACTGATCTTGGGTTATGGACTTTGGTATGACGAATCAGAATGACTTCCATGATATTCCTGCAAAAAATAGGTAAATAGCGATCTCTGTTACTTGTTGGAGTGCCCCCAGACAATCCCCTGTATATCCCCCTATCCATTTTTGATAGTATCTTCCAATCCCTATTTTGATTAACAGGATAGGAATAGGAAGCAGCATAATATACAGGTTGGTAGTTTGATAGATATATAGTATAAAAGGTATAATAACCCACACAGATGCAAACAATACTTGCTTAGCTGATAATGGCCTGGCTATTGATGCAATCTTACTATCAGGAGTATTTCTTGCATAACTGTGTGTATACATCAGTGTAAGAGCCGTAAAACGGCTTAGTGTATGTGCCAGTATAAATATAAAGAACAGATGAACATATAAATTTGAAGCTTTGAAAGTATCAATCAACTGATCTACTAATGCGTATTTCAAGGTAAATAAACCTATCAGACCTATCACTCCATATACACCAACTCTACTATCCTTCATAATTTCCAGTATCTTTTCTTTTGTCCAGCCCCCTCCAAATCCATCACATACATCTGCAAACCCATCCTCATGCAATGCACCTGTAAGCAGAATGCCCAGTATAAGCGTTATAATCAGAGAAATAGATTCACTATAGACCAGATGAGAAACAAAAAATACAAGTATTGAAAATCCGGCAGTGATCCATCCTATAAAAGGAAAATATACTGAGGATTCTTTTTGTGCTTGCTCTGTATAGTTTATCCAGGAAGATACAGGTATTCTGGTGTAAAACATAACTGCGACCAATAGCAAATGCAGTTGTTTTTTCATTAATTTACTTTTATTTATTTATATAGTTAAATTTAGTTATCTGTTTTCTCTGTAGATACCCCGGCACTCTGGAAAGAAGCCATTTCATTCATAAAGTTGACGGAAGATTGAATAATAGGATATGCCAGTGCACAGCCCGTTCCTTCACCCAGCCGAAGATCCAGATTCAATATAGGCTCTGCTTTTAAATAGTCCAGCATAGCCTTATGGCCATGCTCCTCAGACTGATGACAAAATAAACAGTAATCCAGGATAGCCGGATAAAACTGGCAGGCACTTAGTAATGCAGCTGTAGCAATAAATCCATCAATGAGTAAACACATCTTATTTTCTGCTGCCTGGAGCATGGCTCCACACATCTGTGCTATCTCAAATCCGCCAAAGGTTGCTAGTGTTTCCAGTGGGTCTTTTATATCCGGATAGTGATTGACAGCCTTTTGAAGAACCTGTAACTTGTGTTGCATTTGTTCTGTATTCAGGCCAGTGCCTTTACCTACACATTCATTCAGAGGAAGATTTGTGAATTTATGCATTAGAACGGCTGCTGAAGATGTATTTCCGATACCCATTTCACCAAAGCCCACTATATTACATCCTTTCTGCAAAATTTGTTTTGTTATAGTTGATCCCATTTCAATTGCCAGATTACATTCATCAACAGTCATCGCTGGCTCCTTGGCAAAGTTGCGAGTCCCTTTTCCAATCTTCTGATGTATGAGTTTGGGTGTATTATAGACATCCGCATTAATCCCTGCATCAATCACTTTGAGTGCAATATCATGTTGTCTGCAAAATACATTAATAGCTGCTCCTTCCTGCAGGAAGTTTAGTACCATCTGGTGAGTCACTTCAGAGGGGTATTTACTCACATTCTCCTGAGTGATTCCATGATCTGCTGCAAATACAAGTATATGTGGGTTATTTAGTTCTGGGCTTAGTGTTTGTTGTATCAGACATACTCTGGAAACTATATTTTCCAGTTTACCTAATGATCCAATGGGTTTGGTTTTGTTATTTAATTTATCCTGAATTTGTGATATAATTCTTTTATCTGTATTATCTATTTTAAATTGTTTCATATCATTAATTTATATTTTGATATTCTTGTAGGAGCGTTATTTTACTTTTAATGGAATACCAGAAACCATAAGAGTGACCTGATCTGCCTGACGGGCTATGTATTGATTCGTCCAGCCCTGAAGCTCAACAAATCTTCTCGCACTCTCAGTTTGAGCGTGTACGCCCATACCTATTTCGTTAGATATAATAATCAGATGGGTATTGTTCTGTTTGAACAGGTGAGTTAATTCATCTTTTGCTTCCTGTAAGGATAAATGCAAATCGTACTGGTTATCTGTGTAAAAGTTAGTAAGCCATAACGTAACACAGTCTATTACTACAACCTTTTGAGATAGATCTAGTTTGCTGAGGTGTTTCTCTTCTTCCATGTTTTGCCATTCGGGACCCCTCTCCTGCTGATGGCGTTTAATCCTTTGCTCAAAACTTTCATCCCATTTTCGGGCTGTAGCGACATAAACAGGATTGGTAGATAGGCTTAACGCTAATTCTTGCGCATAGCGGCTTTTTCCGGAGCGTTCTCCTCCTGTTATAAAATATAACATAGTATGGGCTGACGTAGAATATTCAGCTGCAAGGTAAGATACATTTGGTAGTTAACGCAACTTCCTCATAGATTTAATGGTTGGGAGTATATTCTTCAAAGGTTTTATCTGTATAAAATACCAGTATTTTTTCTATCTTCTTTGTATTATTTATAGGAGATACAGTAGCTTGTGAAGGGATGGTGACAGAGGGAATAGATACAGGAGGCTCCTCTGTACTACTATTCTCTGTTATTGTATTGTTAAGAAGAGGAATGAACGGATTTGCTGAAAGAGGATTGATTGGGTTCGTTTGAGCAGAGGAAGTCTTTTCTATGCTTGCAGTGATTTCGGAGATGCCAATGGGTAATTTTGTTTCATCTAATATCCATTCGGTACCTAGTTCTGGAAAACGTCTGGCAATTTTTTGTATCATGTCCAGACTAGGTTTGTTTCGGCCTGCCAATATGTGTGAAATAATGGGACGTGGTACTCCTATCTCATCCGCAAAACGCGAAGGAGTAAGATTTTTCATATCCATAATTGCTTTTATAACATCATTCATACATACATCTGCATTTTAATTCTGCAAATATAGGTTTTTAAATATATACATGTAGTTTAAAAAAGGAAATAGATGTTAGGATAAAGCTGTTTTTAATTTTTCAACTATCTGATAGGCTGCAGGACAGATGAAAGTATTCTTAAGAGTAAGATCTAATATCTGATGGAACCGCTTACGGTCTGTATGAGGGTACTCCCGACAGGCTGCAGGCCTATGGTGATAGATAGAACAGGTATTATCTTCATTTAAAAAGGAACAAGGTGCCAGATTTAATACATAATCTCCATCTTCATCTATATGCAGATACGAATCAATAAACTGCTTAGGTTTTACTTTTAGAAATTTGGCTATCCTATCTATATCTCTATCATAAAATATAGGGCTGGTAGTTTTACAGCAGTTAGCACATTGTAAACAGTCTGTCACTTCAAACACTTCCTCATGGATTTCCTGTACTACTATATCTAAATTCCGGGGCGGTTGCTTTTTCCACTTCTGAAATAACTTTTTTGTGTCTTGTTCACTTTTCTTTGCTTGTAATTTCAGATTCTTAATAGTTTCGGATTCTAAATTATTGCTCATATCTGTGCTTATTCACTTTCGGTATATCATTGTAACTGTTTTCTGTATGGCTTTATATATACACTACAAAGGCAGTTAGTCCTTTTAGTATAGAATAGATTAGTATGATTCAGTCATCAATAGGTTGAACCATCAAAGAAATCTATTTAGTATAAATTTTCAAGTTTAGTGAGGGTATGATTGTGTTCCCACACTCAGGCTGAATGAATATTCAATTTTTTGCAAAGGTAGTAAGAGTTAGCTGATATAGCATTTTATCACTAATTGTTACATGTTTGTTTTCAGCGAATCTGGTAAGATGTAGACTCTAATATGACAAACATTCAGACCTTATATGGAGTTTTTCGTTCGAACTAACTGCGGTGTAGGCTTATGTTGTTTGTCTAAATCTGAGCCATGAGAGGAGTTGATGACTATTATTTTTTTGCCTGTTTGATGCACCTACTATATGGTGGATCATATTGTGAGGCAAGTCGTTAAATAGAGCATTATAATTGGTTCCGAATAAAGTTTTGAAAGCGCATACAGAAGGATGTTTCTACTTTGTTACAACACAAACGAATGGATCGAACATATATGTGTATTATGTTTCTGAGTTGTTTTATTTAAAAAATAATACCTCTTTTGAGTTGATTTTACTTCACAAACATACTTCAATGCAAAATATAGCTGTTATTGGTAGTGGAACTATGGGCAATGGGATTGCTCATGTCTTTGCCCAAAAAGGATTTCAGGTTTCCTTGATTGATATTTCTGAAAGTGCTCTTGCCCGTGGAATTCAGAATATTACTGTTAATCTCGATCGCCAGATAAAAAAAGGGCTTCTGACAGAGAGTGATAAAAACGAAACCCTGCAAAGAATTAAAACATTTACATCTGTGGCCGATGGCGTTGCCAATGCCGAACTAGTGGTTGAAGCTGCTTCAGAGAACATAGAAGTGAAACTCGAAATTTTCAGACAACTTGATAAACTAGCTCCTTCTGGAGCAATTCTGGCTACCAATACGTCATCTATTTCTATTACCAAAATTGGCTCCGTCACTCAGCGACCTGAACAGGTAATCGGAATGCACTTTATGAATCCTGTTCCAGTCATGAAACTGGTTGAAGTAATTCGCGGATATGCTACATCTAATGAGGTAACTGCCTCTATTATGGATATTTCGAGAGTATTGGATAAAGTACCGGTTGAAGTAAATGATTATCCTGGATTTGTATCAAATCGTATTCTGATGCCTATGATAAATGAAGCCATTGAAACTTTATTTGAAGGTGTGGCAGGAGTTGAAGAAATTGACACCGTAATGAAATTAGGTATGGCTCATCCTATGGGACCTTTACAACTAGCGGACTTTATTGGGTTGGATGTTTGTTTGGCCATTCTACGGGTTTTGCAAGAAGGATTTGGCAATCCTAAATATGCTCCATGTCCTTTGTTGGTTAACATGGTACAGGCTGGTCATTTAGGTAGTAAAACAGGAAAGGGATTTTATCTATGGTCTAAAGATAGTAAAGAGTTAGTAGTTGCTGATCGATTCCGGAAGTAACAAAAAAGGCCTTTGAGAAAAGGCCTTTTAATTTATACTGTATTATTTTATACACTTACATTATTTTCCCGTAGGGCATCATTGAGGGATGTTTTAAGATCTGTACTGGCTTTTCTGCGTCCGATAATAAGGGCACATGGAACCTGGTACTCCCCTGCCGGGAACTTTTTGGTATAACTGCCTGGTATAACAACCGCTCTTTCGGGTACTTCTCCCACGTAAGTAATGGGCTCTGGACCTGTTACATCAATAATTTTAGAACTGCCTGTTAGTGTGACCCCTGCTCCCAGTACTGCTTCTTTACGAACACGTGTTCCTTCCACTACAATACAACGAGAGCCTATAAATGCACCATCTTCAATAATTACAGGAGCTGCCTGAACAGGCTCAAGGACTCCCCCGATGCCCACTCCCCCACTTAAATGGACATTTTTACCTATTTGAGCACAACTTCCAACTGTAGCCCATGTATCAACCATCGTTCCTTCATCAACATATGCTCCAATATTTACGTAGGATGGCATTAGAATAACTCCTTTGCTGATATAGGCTCCATATCTGGCTACTGCCGGAGGTACTACACGAACACCTAATTCTTTGTAACCTCTTTTTAGCTCCATTTTGTCGTGATACTCATATGGACCAACTTCTATTTCTTTCATTTGTTGAAGTGGAAAGTAAAGAATAACTGCTTTTTTTACCCAGTCATTTACAATCCAGTTTCCACCTTCCAGAGGTTCTGCTACTCTACGAATACCTTTGTCGAGTTCTTCTATAATGGTTCTAATTGCTACTTGTGTTTCGTGTTGTTGGAGAAGTTCTCTGTTTAGCCAGGCACTTTCGATAAGTTGTTTGATTTCCATTTGATAAATTAGAGTTGATTCGTTTCAGAGAAGTAAAATATCTGCTTAACTTCCCGCAAAAATATAGCTTATCCTTAGATTCGCTTGTTTTTTAGTTTAGTTTTTACTGTTTAGTAAAATACTAAGCATTTAGTAAGTGATTATGACTATATGAAACTAGATACAACAAGAAGAATTGTGATTGGTTCTGTGTTGAGACCAGTAGATGATCATCGAATGTATGAAAAGCTGGGACTTGGGTTGTTAGCTTGTCACAAACATGAGATTCATATCGTAGGTTCTTTGGGAAAAAAGGGTGTTCGATCTAAAAACATAGCTTTTCATGAGTTATTTAATTTCGAACGTTTGTCTGGGCGGAGATTTTTGGCTCCTATATCTTTCTTTAGAAAGCTTATTCAACTAAAACCTGAGGTAGTTATAGTTAACTCTCCTGATATTCTGATAGTTAGCTGTGCTTACAAAATAATATTTGGTTCTTTATTGGTGTATGATGTACTGGAGAATTATTACGCAAACGTAATGTTCGCGAACACTTATAGAGCGTTCGTTAGGCATATTCTAGCTCATGGCGTTCGTTTTGTCGAACAGGTGACCCGCCCCTTCATTGATGAGTATTGGATTGCTGAGCGCGCCTATAAAGAAGAATTGCCTTTTGTAAGAAGTAAGTTTAGGATCATTGAAAACAAATTTGCTTTGGTTTCTGATGTGCTTGTTCGACCCCGCCGGGGTATCTATCGTCTCCTTTATTCTGGAACTATAGCTGAATCATATGGAATATTTAATGCTATAGCTTTAGTAAAGTACCTCCACTCAATAGACCCTCGTTTTGAGTTGACTATTGTTGGTTTTGCTGGCCAGTTATCTGTTCGGAAGCGATTAGTGGAAGAAGTATCTGGGTGTAATTTTATTTCTTTAGTTGGAATAGACCGCTATGTTGGGCATCAGGATATTATTAGATATATTCAAAATGCTGATATAGGTTTGTTGCCCTATCAGGTTAATCAGGCTACAGTAAACAGAATTCCTACTAAATTTTACGAGTATTTGGCTCTTTTGCTTCCTTTTGTTGTTGCTAAAGAGCCTTTTTGGGAGAAGGAACTCCTTCCCTATTCTTCTCAGGTTCGTTTTTATAACTTTTCACAAGTTTGTTATGATGGTTTTATAAGTTTATTAAGAGACTTATATATAAATACTAATACTATTAACTTTAGATCATCTTATTATACTACTATTTTTAGTAATTATAAGAAATTTTATTGCTAATATATTTAGCATAATTTTTCATTAAATTACTAATTTATATAGTAACTAAATACTAAACATATATACATGCGTACAGATACAATAGTAGCTTTATCAACAGCTCCCGGTATTTCTGCCATTGCAGTTATTCGTTTATCAGGGAAAGAAGCTATCACCATTACAAATTCACTATTTAAAGGGAAAGATCTTAGTCAACAACCTTCACACACAATCCATTATGGATCATTACAAGAAAATGGTGAAATTCTGGACGAAGTTCTGATATCAGTTTTCAAGGAACCGACATCCTTTACGAAAGAAAATATCATCGAAATTTCCTGTCATGGTTCAGAATTTATCATTCAAAAAATCATTAAAGCCCTTATAAGAAACGGAGCCAGATTAGCAGAAGCGGGAGAGTTTACCAAAAGAGCATTCATAAACGGTCAATTTGATTTAACGCAAGCAGAAGCAATCGCAGACCTTATTCATTCCGACTCAGAAGCCTCACATCATGCAGCATTAAATCAAATGCGAGGAGGTTTCTCAAAAAAAATAGCAGCGTTAAGAGAACAATTAATACACTTTGCCTCTCTAATTGAACTAGAATTAGACTTTGGTGAAGAAGATGTAGAATTTGCCAATAGAGACGATTTACAGAAGCTATTACAGGAGTTATTAGTAACAATAACTAAGCTTACCGATTCTTTTCAAATGGGTAATGCAATAAAAAATGGAGTTCCTACTGTTATAGCAGGAAAACCGAATGCAGGTAAATCAACCCTTCTAAATGCATTATTGAATGAGGAGAAAGCCATAGTTTCTGATATTCCAGGAACAACACGTGACTTTATAGAAGATGAAATACACATTGAAGGAATACGGTTCAGATTCATTGATACAGCCGGTTTACGTAACACGACAGATACAGTGGAAGCTATTGGAGTCCAAAGAACAAAGGAAAAGCTCAAGCAGGCCTCTATTATCATCTATTTATTTGATGTATCACAAACAACACAAGCCGATTTAGAAGAGGAACTAACAGAGATAAACGCTTTATCTATTCCATATTTGCTTGTAGGTAATAAAGCAGATCAGAAGCATAGTACGTTTACAATGCCAGTCCATTACATATCTGCCACTACAGGAGAGGGAATCGAAGAACTAAAACAACTTCTTACCAGGAGTATTCATACAAAAGCCTATAAAGCTTCAGATACGATTGTTACGAATCTACGCCATTACCAAAACCTTAAGCTTGCACAGGATTCTCTTTCACAAGCATTGTTAAGTCTCTCACAAGGGATTACAGGGGACTTGCTGGCAATGGATATCCGACAAGCTTTATTCTATTTAGGTCAGATAACAGGAGAGATTACAACTGATGATCTACTTTCCAATATATTTTCCAAGTTCTGTATTGGAAAGTAAGTCACCTAACTAGTCTCCTACTATTTTCTACAAAACCAAGTTTAAAGCCCTGAAAGGGGCTTTTTTCTTTCCTCTTAATAGTGAGATGTTTATATAAAAATATAAATTAACATCTTTAAACTATTAAAATTAATAAATATAAACAAATCATCTCAAGAAAATGATCCATTCTATCCTACTCTTCATTCAATTTTAAAATCTTTATTACCTATGGAAATGGAAGTTATTTCGTCTCTATTTTTTCAGCCTGTAGACTCCTTCCTTCCCAATAGCTTTCCTGTTACTCACCTCCTATTTTTTTATCAACATATACTACTTCAAAAAATTATCTATATATTGTTTACATACAGTATAAGGTAAAAACTAATATACCAAGTCCCTCTTTACATCCTTTAACTACCACATTATGGAATACATATACCGATAAAAATCACTTTACACTTACACTCATTAAGTGGACCGGTACAGGCGCCATCATCAGCATTAAGTTTGCTAAAACATCTCAAAATCAGAAGAAATCAGATTCAGATACAGAAATTTGAGGTAGGAAATAAGGTCAAGCTCATATATGATTGCGAAGCTTTCCCTTGTCCTGAAATGATTGTAAAAAACATTGAGAGTGATATAATTACCTGTATCTGGTTTGTAGATCCTACCCAGATTAAAGCAGCAGAATTTTCAATTGATCATTTGAAAAAAATTTGAGTGCCCTATAAAGGCAATCTCTGATCACACTGCATCACCAGCTATGTCTATCACTTTAAATTTTAAAAAATATGTGCTTTCGATAGAGAAACTCACACATTTTCCACTCAAGTAAAAATATAACCATAGAGGCAATAATTCCTGAAAATACAGAAGTGATACCTGAAATATGTCCAATCAGTCCTTCAACAATAACTTCTATATAGCCATTAAACCAGCGACTACCCACAATTTCAAAGAAGAGGTAAATAAACAGTGAGTTCATTCCAACAATCAGAAAGAAAGATATAAAACGTCTATGTTTTAATATATCAATCCACCAATACAAGAACGCCAGACCAATCAGGCAATATCCTCCAGATACACAAACAAATGAACTTGTCGCAATACGTTTAATAACAGGTGTAGTGGTATAATCTAATAGGATGCCAATACATAAAGCAATTACTCCACCTACAAGTATTTTTTTGATCTTGGTATGATCACTTTCAGTTGATAGCAAAACCCGACCAACCATTGCACCCCATAAAGTATGGACAGCTGTAGGAATGCAATTGATAGCAACCCATCCACCTGTGTTTATTTTATTCATCAAAAGCAAATCCACATAATTACCAAAGTTATGCTGATCCGTAAATGGTTGGTCAAAACCAGGTATGTTGGTAAACCGATACAGGAACTCTGTCAGCAGTAGGATAGCTGCACTCAACGCTAATTGATATATTACAGGCCATTGGATAACAAGGAAGGTTACAATAGTTGTAAATGACAATTGTGTTAATACATCCCACAACTCAAAGGACAAACCGGAAGGTCTGACAGCATAGTCCAGGACACCCCAGAAAAATAACCATCCGGATCTCTTTACAACTTTATAAAAAGAGGATTTCCATTTAATGCCTTTTCTTTGTTGAGCATCTATGGAAAAAGCAAGTGCTGTGCCTGCAATAAACATAAACCCTGGTTGAATCAAATCCCAAAATCGCAGTCCATGCCAGGGATGGTGAGTGAATTGCAGCATAAAATTGTGAAATAGCCCCTCAGATTGCCACTCCAGCAGATGATCAAACAAACGAGAGCCTTCCAACATAAGCAGGACCATAATAAATCCACGCATGAAGTCTAGTGAGAGCAGCCTTTGCTTTTCTTGTAAAGAGGTATCTATAGATAAATTTTCAGTACTAACCAATGTCATAACAGAACAGGGAGATTAAAGAGTCCCCTTGTAAGTTAGCCTAAATTTACACAAAACCAATCTACAACTGAATAGACCTCCTTTATAACTTGCGTGTTTCTATAATCCCTACATCAGCCAGAAATACATCCCACATTTTCTTTCCTTGTCCTTCTACTACTTTTTCGTACAACTTTAATATAACCGTTATATTACGTTGTGTGATGTCACCATAAACTACTTTTCCATCTACAAAGCCCTTAAAAGTCTGTACAAATGATACCACCCCATAATAGTTTCCATCCGGACCTTTAATGAATTCAGAGGCATATCCGATATCAGCATACGATACATCCACTTCCTGGTAATCTGCGCCCTTTAATTTCAGTCGCTTCAGGTAGTCTTTAATTTTGTACTTGTTTTTTGATCCAGTATTTACATTTGAAACCTCAACTCGGACATCTGCATTGACAAACAAGGTAAATGCCAAATCAATGGTTGAGTTGGATTGGTCGGCTGGTGTACGAGGATCTACAATAGTGGCAATGTATCTCCCAAACTCGTCGACCTTTGAAATAGCCTTCTGCCGAAAGCTTTCAAACTCCTCTGGACCACCAGGAAAAGCCATCTCATCATGGATGTCTGTTGTGGTAGTTCGGGTAGACTCTCCTTTATTGGCATTAGCCTCTTCTTTCAGATGTATATTTTGGCCTACTCCAGTCAGCTGATCAATCTGAGTCTTAGCCATTCGAATAGGAACAGTGGCCTGTGCCGGATTGACACCAAATTCATGGTGTCCATCTTTATACAATATAACGGCTACATCTTCCCGTGAAATTTTTTCTTCTTTTCCCTTTTTGGCATCTAGTTTCTGAAAACGAACATCTTTCTTTCCCAAAGAAACATTCTCACATTCTATCACACTGTTATCCATCTTCACAAGAATGTCATGTGATTTGTGAGTGGGTGGATTTAGAAAACCTGTTATCTCGGATTTTCCATCTTTTATTGGGAAGGTAATTACATTTCCATTCTGGTTAAATGCTACCAAAACATCTGTTACATCAATAGAATAAGCAGGGCCTGGATTTTTAGGCATTGCATATTTAATTTTGTCACCATCAAGTCCGGTAATCTTCCCAGTAATCACAGAACCATTACTAGTATAAATCACATCCTGAGAAAAAGCACATGTAACTATAAAGCAAAAGCTCCATAAAGTTACGCAGATACATCTGCCCATAAGTATATAAGTAGTTTGTCAAATTGATACAATCTTAAAATAACTAACTGGTTCCTAAACTGTTAGTGTATCTAGCCCTCCTACTCGTAACCATTCATTGGGTAGAAAGTGAAATTATTGTATACTTTTAACCTCTCAAACTGTTAACTAAACTATCCCATCGTATTCAAATCATGAGAAACCAATTCATTTTTTTTAGCTTATTACTCATCCTCATAATCCTTGATGCCTGGCTTCTGGCACATCCCAACCTTCTGGGAAAAATAGGTGTATGGATATATAAATACTCGTATCTCAAAACATTCCCCAGGGCTTTAGGTACAGTAGTGCTTCTCTCCTCTTTGACCTTACTCCTAACCTGGCTGATCAAACATTATTTTTCTTTGGGTACAGCCAAATTTATAATGGGAATACTATTGGCGGGTACGACCTATATACTGATTCAGACCATAGTTCAGTTTTCGGGGGGAACGTATGCACATACAGGTGCTGGGTTTAAAACCGGAGCTATTCTATTACCCTTTATTCTTATTATCATCGTAGTGAAAAACCTTGTAGAAGTATTCTTACAAAAAGAATCTTCGGATAGTGGCAGGGATGGTTTAAAAACTTTACCAGAAGAATAATCCACAGGAAATTTGGAATTTAGTTTATAAAAAAGAATATCTTTCCGAACTTTATTGAACTGGTACAAATTCTCTTTGAAATAAATCGTTTCTTTTTACTCAGAATCACTATGAAACAGGAACTTATCCGCGAATTGTTTGAAAAGTTTGAAGCAGCAAGCAGGGAAATCCATGGTATTGAATGCTGGAGCGCACGGGAGTTACAGGAACTATTTGGATATAAAGACTGGAATATATTCTTAAAAACAGTAGAAAAGGCAAAAAATGCGTGTGAAAACTCAGGTGAATTAGTCACAAACCATTTTGTTAATGTGGAGCGAACTACCACAAACGAAAATGGTGAAACTATTCCATTTGAAGATATTGCCCTAACCCGATATGGTTGTTATCTGGTAACCCAGAATGGAGATTCGAGCAAAAGCGAAATTGCCTTTGCACAAACGTACTATGCAGTCCAGACCCGTAAACAGGAAATTATAGAACAACGGTTACTGGATATTTCGAGAGTTGCGGCACGGGATAAACTTTCCAAATCCGAGAAAAAGCTTTCAGGCATCTTATATGAAAGAAATGTGGATGATAAAGGCTTTTCCAATATTCGATCTGAAGGTGATAAAGCATTTTTTGGAGGGTATAGTACTCAGGAAATGAAGAAAAAGCTAAATGTCCCGGATAACAGGCCTTTGGCAGACTTTCTTCCTACCTTAACTATTAAGGCAAAAGACTTTGCCATTGAGCTAACAAGTTACAATGTCGTAGAGAAAGATTTACATGGTGAAAATGATATTGTAAAAGAACATGTTGATAACAATCAGGCTATTCGCAAAATGCTGGAAGAAAGAGGGATTACTCCAGAAAGCCTTCCCGCCGCCGAAGATGTCAAGAAAGTAAAACGTAAGCTCGAAAATGAAAATAAAAAGGTGCTGAAAGAAGTAAAGAAAATGAATACTCAAAAGAAGAAATAATCAAAATCCCCGCCAAATGGTGGGGATTTTGATTTATATACGATTCTACTTTGCCCTTTTGCCTCACTACTCCCTACTGTTACCAACCACCGGTTTCCTCCTCTACAATAAATCCTGGGTATTTCTTCATTATAAAACGGGAAAAATACGGTAAATAAAGGGTAAAAACACCCTGTATATCTTATTAAGTAAAATAATTATTTATTTCTAAATTGTTGCATGTTTACATATAGTCAGTTTCATTAATTAAAGACTAATAACCGTCTTCTAATGAGCCACTTATCAACAAAACCAGCCCCTATAACAGTATGATTCTCTGTAACCACCCTCATCTTCACGTTTATGCTATCTACAAAATTCCGGCCTGCAAAAGCCAGCCTGGGAGTTGAATATGAAGTCACCCCACTTAGAGAACCAGTGTCTAGTATTCCAAATGTGTTTCAGTTTAAAACCTGGACTCATTTTCTAATTAACAGGGAAATTTGCTGTTACTTTCTGATAAACCACGCCCAAAGTAAAATTATATGTGCAGGCGGAAGTATTGAGAAGGTAACAGGCTATCATGAAACACTATATACCGACCTGCCTTTTACTCACTTTCTGAATTTTGTCCATCCGGATGACCTGTATGCCTTACGGACACTGCAGGCTTTACAGAAAGAAATGTCTCAGAACTTATCTCAAACAAGAAAAATCAATGGTTGTAGCAGTTTTTCATTCAGGTTTAAGAAAAACAATGAATCTTTTATCCAGATGCTCCGACAAGACATTGTGCTACAATTAGATGTAACAGGAAATCCAGAATATGGTATCTGGTTTATATCAGACATATCACACCTTAAGTCTGACAACCGGGTAACAGCCACTATGACCGATGAAAATGGAGATCAAAAAATATTGACCCTTCCTGAAAAATCTCTTATGCAAGAAAACATTCGT
The DNA here is from genome assembly GCF_030068545.1 of Xanthocytophaga flava. Lineage (NCBI taxonomy): Bacteria > Pseudomonadati > Bacteroidota > Cytophagia > Cytophagales > Rhodocytophagaceae > Xanthocytophaga > Xanthocytophaga flava. The sequence goes on from NZ_JASJOR010000038.1 coordinate 22,082, forward strand.
CTCAGTAATCGTGAAAAAGAGATTATTTATTTAGTAGCCCAGGGATTGAGCAGTAAACAAATTGCCTGTCGCCTCAACCTTTCATTCCACACCGTTACTACACATAAACGCAATATATTCGAAAAGACAAGTAGTCCTAATTCTAATGCGCTTATACAATTTGCTATTCGTAAAGGTATAATCTGAAACAATAGAATGCTTTAAAGATCCAATAGTAAAATAACCAACTGATTTTCAATCTCACAAAAAAATACACCTCTTCCAGCTATGTTTTAACAATTGTAGCACCAAAGCTCCAATTTGTATAATTAAAAGGTAACCTTTCATTATTACAACAGTTTCTACGTTCTTTTTTTTAGCTACAGGTAGTGATTTGTATGGTTTTAATTGCATAAGATATTGTTTTTTGCCTTACATTTGGCATGTCAACAGTCTTGTTAGCCGTATATTTTCCATACAAATTGTTTTTCTTTTTAACTGCTTAGCTAAATACATTTATGTCAAACGTTGCAGAATTACACGTGAACGGCAGCACTTACCAACTCCCTGTAGTGGAAGGCTCCGAACACGAAAAAGCTCTGGATATTCAGAAACTCCGCGACCAAAGTGGATTTATTACGTTGGATAGTGGCTATAAAAATACAGGAGCTACTAAAAGTGCGATTACATTTCTGGATGGCGAGGAAGGAATTCTTCGGTATCGTGGATATCCTATTGAACAATTAGCCGAGCAATCTTCATTTCTGGAAGTAGCTTATCTGCTTATTTATGGTGAACTTCCCACCCAAAAAGAACTTGAGTCATTCACTAATGAGATCAAAGTTCATACACTAGTAAACGAAGATATGCGTAAGATCTTCGATGGATTTCCGGTAAATGCTCACCCAATGGGAATTTTATCAGCATTGGTTTGTTCTTTGACTGCGTTTTATCCGGAATCTATGGGAAGTGTCACAGCGGAACAAGAACGGCTTTCGATTGTACGGCTTATGGCAAAGTTACCAACTATTGCTGCATGGGCTTACAAAAACCATATGGGACATCCTGTTAACTATCCTCAAAACCGGTTAAGCTATTGTGCAAACTTTATGCATATGATGTTTGCATTACCTGTAGAAGAGTATGTAGTTAATCCTGTAATTGAAGACGCATTAAACACACTTTTAATTCTTCATGCAGATCACGAACAAAACTGTTCTACTTCTACAGTACGTTTAGTGGGTTCGTCTCATGCAAGTCTATATTCTTCTATTTCTGCAGGTATCAATGCATTGTGGGGACCATTACATGGGGGTGCTAACCAGGAAGTAATTGAAATGCTGGAAGAGATTAAAGCAGATGGTGGCGATGTTAAAAAATATGTTGAAATGGCAAAAAATGCCAAGACAACAGGTTTCCGTCTATTTGGTTTCGGGCACAGAGTTTACAAAAACTTTGATCCAAGAGCTAAAATAATTAAAAAGGCTGCAGACAAAGTATTAAGTTCATTGGGTATCAATGATCCGGTTTTGGAAATTGCCAAACAGTTGGAAGAAGCAGCTTTAACAGATCCATACTTTGTTGAGCGCAAGTTGTATCCGAATGTTGATTTCTATTCTGGAATCATTTATCGTGCGTTGGGTATCCCAACCAACATGTTTACTGTTATGTTTGCGTTAGGCCGCTTACCGGGCTGGATTGCTCAATGGAAAGAAATGCGTGAAACCAAAGAACCAATAGGACGTCCACGTCAGGTGTATGTAGGTCATCCCAAGCGCGATTACCTTGACATCAACAGAAGATCAGCTAAATAATGCGATCATAAAACTAAAAACCTATAGAATACGTTACCTATAAAAAAGCGTAATAAGAGATCTCTTATTACGCTTTTTTATATTACAGGATTTTCATTTTACTTATTCTGCTATGGACTCGCTTGTAAAATCTGCTTCGACTGATATCCGCTCTCTAACTATTAATCAGGAAATACTTCTGTTTGATGGAGTCTGTAATCTATGCAATGGAGCTGTACAGTTTATTCTGGATCATGAAAAACCTAACTCACACCTTACATTCACCTCTCTTCAATCCCAAACAGGACAAACGTTACTTCAAAAATTCAATCTGTCGACACAACAATTTGATTCCCTGGTGTTAGTGGTTGGCGAACGATTTTATACTGAATCCACAGCGGCTCTTAAGCTGGCCCGAAAACTAAAGGGAATCTGGTCCTGGCTTTACTGGTTAATTATAATTCCTAAACCTATACGCGACTGGGGATACACACTAATTGCCAGAAACCGATACAAATGGTTCGGACAAAAGGAAAGCTGTATGATACCTACGCCTGAATTAAAAGCTCGTTTTCTGGACTAATACCTAATCATTTAGTTCAATCTTATTTAAATGGCTATTTTTGCGTCCGTAGCCAAAATAAATAATCAACCCTAAAAGAAGCCATCCGATAGCCAACTGCTTTGATAAAGCACTCAATTGCCAGATTAATATCGTATTTAGGATCAATCCCAAAGGAGCTATTATATTGATGGCTGGAACTCTGAACGGACGTTCACGCTCTGGCTCACGTTTACGTAATAACCAGACAGCGATACATACAATGGCAAAGGCGAACAAAGTACCAAAACTGGTCATTTCTCCTAATACATCAATGGGTGTTAAAGCAGCAACCAAAGAAACTATCAAACCTACCAGTAAGGTGCTTTTCCAGGGAGTTTTGAATCTGGGATGAATCGAATGAAAAAACGAAGGCAATAAACCATCTTTAGACATACTAAGAAAAACCCGGGTTTGACCAAGCATCATAACCAACATCACAGAAATCAATCCGGCTGTGGCAGCAAATGTAATAATATACACAGCCCATGTTTGCCCAACTTTATCAAAAGCATAGGCTACTGGTGCCTTTAACGCTTCTCCCACTATTTCCTTGTAGTTGATCATTCCAGTCAGGACAATGGAAACCAGCAGGTAAAGAACTGTGCAAAAGATTAAGGATACAATGATAGCAAAAGGAATATCTTTCCTGGGATTAACCGCTTCGCTTGCCTGAGTTGAAACCGCATCAAAACCTATGTAGGCAAAGAAGATAGCCGATGCACCACTTACTATACCTCCCCAACCATAGGCCTGACGTGGTGTACCATCTTCCCCATTAATAATGGAAGCCTCTGGGACAAATGGATGCCAGTTGCTGGGAACAACATAAAATATACCTACTATAATGACAAAAAGAACAGCAGTAACCTTCAAAACCACAATCAGATTGTTAGCTCCGGCAGCTTCTTTAATTCCTTTCACCAGAATATAGGTCACAACCCATACAATCAACAAAGCGGGTAAGTTCAGGGCAAACATCGGTTTTTCCAGTCCTGCCTGCTGAGCATATATATTGGCTGAAAAAGGATCATTCCGTAACCAAAACGGAATGTCAAACCCAAGAAGGTGAACGAGTTTTACAAAATAGCCAGACCAGCTCACAGCCACTGTCATAGCACCCATAGCATATTCAAGTACCAGGCCCCACCCAATAACCCAGGCAAATAGTTCGCCAACAGTCCCATAAGCATAGGCATAGGCAGAACCCTCAACTGGCAGCATGGAGGCAAATTCACTGTAACATAGAGCTGCAAACACACAGCCAATGCCTGCAATCACAAACGATAGAGCCAATGCAGGACCTGCATGATAGTGTGCCGCGGTTCCTGTAAAAACGAAGATACCTCCTCCAATTACAGCACCTATACCAATTGCCGTCAAGCTCCATTTGCCTAAAACTTTTCGTAACTCATTTTTCTTTATATCCTGTTCAAACAGATACAAAGGTTTCTTTCGAAAGAAACTTTTCTGTTGGGATGTTGAGACTTCTGTTTTCATACTATTTCTGAGGTAGGGTTTATAAATGGTATCCTGGATAATGTTGGTTATGACCAGGCAACTACACTCAAAAAACGTTATTGATTCCAATTAGAACACAGAAACAGAAGGGAAACCCTAGGGAAAACATCAGATTTCACACTTCCTGTACACGATTTGTATACACTGCTTCTTCACTACTAAGGCTGATTTTGCCTACATTGCTGCCGTTTTTGTCCGTAAGTCTGTAGCCTTTGCAACAATATGAATCGGACATTATCCAACAAGGACACCTACAACCGGTGATTTCCTACTGTTGGCTTTTTTAACCATTCTAACATAACTGATTCATCCACCTGATTTCATGTCATTGATCACAAACAACTCATTGTATGCTTTGCTGCAATCCGACTCCCTGGAAAACATCCATCAGGGACTAGCCCAAGCCAAATCCCAGAAAATAGGCATCCGTTCCTGGCTCAATGACGCCAAGCTGATTTATAAGTGGGTTTACCCGGAAAAGAAGCCCCAGGATACAGCCCAACTACTGCTAGAACTGAATACCACTCAAACTCTGGATCTGTTTGACAAAAAGAAAGCCGTCGTTCCGCCACAACTGCAAATGCTTGCCCGGCTGGTCACGCTAAACCTGAGCCACAACCGAATCCGTGTCCTTCCGCCCGAGATCGGAAAGCTATCGGCACTGCAGGAACTGTCGGTGGACAACAACCAACTGGCCGAATTGCCAGAGCAAATTGCAAACCTGACCCAGCTCCGAAGCCTGAGCGCTTCGCTGAACCAACTCGTATCCGTCCCTGAACAAATCGGAAACCTAACCCGGCTGCAGGAACTAGAGCTATCGTGTAACCAATTACGCCACCTGCCCCCGCAAATCGGAGAACTCACCGAACTGAACACCTTACAGCTGATCCGCAACCAGTTGGAAAGCCTGCCAGAAACGATTGGCAAGCTGCAAAACCTGACTTTGCTTCAAGTGTTTGAGAATAAACTTACCAGCTTGCCCACTAGCATCGGCAAGCTGACCAAACTGAACACCTTGCATCTGTTCGAAAACCAGTTGGAAAGCCTGCCAGAAACGATTGGTAAGCTGACTGGACTAACTAAGCTTGGGCTTTCGTCAAACAATCTGGAAAAACTACCAGAGGAAATCGGACAGCTCACCCGCCTGACATCGCTGTCGGTGTGGCGGAATCGGTTAACCGAACTACCCTCCACATTGTTCAGTCTGCCCTTGCTGACAGAACTAAGCCTAGGCTATAACCGGATACGTGTCCTTCCGCCCGAGATCGGAAAGCTATCGGCATTGCAGAAACTGTCGGTGGACAACAACCAACTGACCGAATTGCCAGAGCAAATTGCAAACCTGAGTCAGTTGCAGGAACTAGATCTTTCAGGCAATCCGTTCGGTGACTTCCCCTGGATCGGCAAACTGACCCAGCTCCATTCACTGAGTGCCTCTCAAAGTGGGATTACCCAACTACCACTGGAAATCGGTAATTTGACCCAACTCACTACCTTGACGCTGAATTTGAACCAACTCAAACGACTACCACCCGAAATCGGCCAGCTAACCCAGCTAGAGAACCTGTATCTTTCGCGGAACCAGCTGAGCGAACTGCCGCCGGAAATCAGCCGGTTGCAATCGTTGAAGGCCCTTTTTCTGTCAGGTAACCCGATCAGCCCAAAAACGAAGGCTCAGTTGCACACATGGCTGCCTGGCTGCAAAATACACATCTAACCCCATACCCGATCTGACCAACCGACTCCAGACAAACGAGGAGAAAGTTGGTCTAACTTTGTGGGCATGAATCCAACACAGGTATGAATAGTTTAGAAGTTAATACCTCTTTTTCCCCTAGTTCAATATATACTTGATCGGCCGTATACCCTAGCACAGTATTTCTAAGTTTAGCAACCAAAGGCTATTACTATTTTATTTGGCTTTTTTCCTGATAGTTTTCAGTAGATTTGGACAAATACACTAAATGCCTATTTTTTATTGACACATTACCTATCTGTTGGTTTGACATTATAACGCCTTATGCCTGTTGTTAAAGTAAAAGAACTACCTGCTTACTATCACCTGCTGGATACTATCTGGCAAAAAAAATTCCATGTCTCTTTACGAGAGGATAAGAACCTCATTGAAAACAGAAAACAATTTCGTCAATACATTGCAAACAACTATGGGTTATATACCGGCGAGTTTGATTCCAAAAGATTCGAAGATATTTTTAATGGCATCCGAAACACAGAATATTTTCCGGATGCTATTGCTGAAAGCTCTGTTCCAATCAGTAATTATCCTGGCATTGAATTATTAGAAGCCTACTGCTGTGAATATTATCAAATGCCTGTTGGTGGACTATCCGAATTTAAAGAAGGAGCCAAAAGTGGACGTACCTGGCACAAATTCCTTTCAGATTATTATACCATTCACCCATCTGCCACCAAACACTCAGAGCTTACACCCAAAGAATTTGTCCTTTTTGGGATTAACTTTTGTTCGATAAGGCAGGTGCTACTTCTTGCACTTTCAACTCTAAGTCTGGTCTTTGTGATAGGAGTAGTTCTATATTTTTGTATACAGGGTGGATATCTTTCTTTTTTGTCACCACCTGACCAAATCATAGAGACTCATCAGAAGGGATACTATCTTAGCCTTTCTATTGCCTCACTGATTCAAAGCCTGATCATTCTGGTATTGATTATGATTTACTATTATGATGAAGACCTGGGAGGAAAAAAGTATGTAGACAATCTAGCAAGCAGTATCATAAAGACGACACTGGAGCAGTTTCAGAGTGGGTGGATTGGAATATGGATTAGTTTGTTTTTTCTTTATTTATGGTTTGCCCTCAAATGGAGTATAGAGTCAGGCATGTTAGGAGATATAGAAATAGCTCAGTTACAAGGCAATGCAGCCGTTCTTGACAATCTTAAAAACCATTATCTTCAATTCAAAGGAATATCCTGGATTGTTGCAGACTTGCTGAATCTGATTGGCCCGGTCTTATACTTTTATCTTTATTTTATTCTGGATACCGAAAGTATAGCAACAGAACAACATCCTTCTCGTAATCAATTCTTTCTGTCGGTTATGAAAGTAATTCTGATCGTATCTGTTCTTTTGTTTATACTATCTCTATGCGACAGATTAGTATATCTGGGAGACTTTCAAAATCTGCCTACCCTGATCTATTCATTATTTACCTCAATTGCCATGTCTATGTTTTTTGGCAAACTCAGTTCACATTTCTTCAATACATCACCATCTGCCAGAGTTTTCTTTATTCCTCTATTTTATCTATATGCAGCCTTACAGGCTGTGTATGGTATGCTGGGCTTTAAGAATGTACATATTTCTGTTTCATTAATTACGATGGTATTTGTATTAAAGATCATCTTGTTCTTTTATATCAGCAAGCTTATTACCAAAAGAAAGGTTGATATGTACCTAACCAAGATACTAGATCGGGAATGATACGATCCAAGCAATTGATATGAATTAAGCAGTTTAGCTTAATTATCCAAAAACATAACACACATGAAACGGATAACGCTATCCAGGATAATGAAAAATTAATTTGGATAATAACTTAAAACAACTCGATTCTGGCACATTGTTATTGCAGACTCTAACGTATTGACACACTAGATAAACTTTTTGCATCTATCTGGATAAATAAATTGAGTTCAAAACTACCAGGTGTCCACCACCTCGCCTGGCATTGTTGAGGACTGCTAGACCTCCCCTATTACCCTCTTTGCGCATAGTTCACTGCATCCCGTTTTTTAGCAAGGGCAAAGCAGCCAAGCCAATCAGCGAGGTGTTTGCGGTTAACTCCAATCACTTTTCATTTTGATAAGAGTTCCGATCGTTTTCCATTTTGTGCAGAATTCAAGGCAAGCAGAGTCGTGCGCATAACTCACGGCACGGGAAGCCTTGCGCTTTATTCACGGCAAAACTTTTTTTGAGCGGAACTCACTGCAACACTTTGCTTGCATAGAACTATGCACAAGGATTGTCTGAATCACGGATGTCACAGATTAAAAAGATAGCATTATGGGCGATTGGCGGCGTACTTACAATATCGGATATATCTCAAACCAGGTTTGTGGTAAGCTAGGCACACTCATGAGGCAGTCACGACCACACCAAAGGCAGATATGGTGTAGGTGAAACACAGAGGGGCATTTTGGAGGGCAATTGATTTTGTTTGGTTTAGAGGATGTATCCCCTATCCACGATTCAGATAATTGTGTTTTTAGCACTTCAAACTGTACTTTCTCTCTTTTGGGGTAAGACGGGGTAGGATGTGGGTAATATCTGGGGTAAGATTAAGTACCTGACAATGAGGCGGGGTAAGAGAGGTAAGATTCTCTCTATATTATATATATAAATATTATATTCTATTTATAGTATATATAGCTCTCTGTTTCCTCTTTTTTCTTTATCTTCTGGAAGTGTTTCAGGCCAAAAAAACGACCCATCTCACCCCGTCTCATTGTCAGGTAGTTACATCTATCCCCAATCCTTCCCCTATCTTTCCACGTTTACCCCGCTTCTTGTAGAAAGCATCTTTCCTTGACCCAATACCCATAGCGTTTGGTTTTATTACTTCACTGGATAGCTTTAGGCCACGTAAGAATTGCTTCTGTAATCTATGTCCTTACTGCTTCACAAGATCCCTCCAAAATCACCTATTCAACCTTTTGTGGCAGGATTTTGTGGGAGGAGTCTTTTTAACAAGCTCAGAAGCCCTTAAGAAGACCTCAGACAGGCTTCCAGGCATTGAGTACATAGGCATCATTCCAGAAGGTCCATTCCATTCTACAGGAGAACCTGAAAACCTCCTGCATTTGGGCTCTGAGGCTATCTGTTGTTTGAGCTGCCAAAGTATTGGTAATTTCCAGCATTTGGGTAACCAGGGTATCAAATTCATCTCCGGCATAGGTATCAATCCATTGCTGATAAGGATTAGGAGTAGCAGCATGTTTCAGTATATACTTTCCCACTTCCCGGTAAATCCAGAAACAAGGCAATACGGCGGCCACTCCAACTTCCAATGGCTGAATAGCAGTAGTGGATACTAAGAAATGAGTATAGGCAAAGCACCCAGGCATCTTTTCTGGAGCCCCTGTAATGTTATATAAACGAAAATAATTTTCGTGTAAGGCTTTTTCTACGATTACTGCCCCCTGAGCAAACTGAAGGAATTGTAACATGTGCGACTGATCAGTAGCTTTAACAGCCAATAGAGCTAAAGCTTTGCCAAAATCAGCCAGATACAGAGCATCCTGCTGGATATAATACCGAAACTTCTCCTCTGGCAAAAAACCATCGGATAACTCTCGGATAAAATCATCATTAATTATAAAATTATAAATATCCAGATTATTATTCCAAAGACTTTCCGAAAAAGTACTCATATAAAACTAAGAGAATAAAAGAGTTTACTATGAAGCATGTGAGAGAACTTCAATAGCTAAAAATTGTTTTATGTCCAGTATGAAAAGAAATGATGCACCGGACCATGTCCTGATCCGAGTGTATATTCAGCACCCGCTTTCAATGCATTTGTCAGATATTCCTTAGCTGCAACAACAGCCTCAGATACAGATAATCCGTTTGCCAGCCCAGCTGCAATCGCAGACGAAAGAGTACAGCCCGTCCCATGAGAATTAACAGTATGGACACGTTCCGAGGTAAGCGTGCTTAACTGGTCAGTTTGTGCATGATATAAAATATCAACACTTTCATTGCCTTCCAGATGTCCGCCTTTCAATAAAATATATCCCTGAGTTAACTGAGCCAGTTCAATAACCGACTCTTTCATTTCTGTTATATTCTGAATATTCTTACCTGTCAATACAGCAGCTTCGGGTAAGTTAGGAGTAATAACAGTTGCGATAGGAAGTAAATATCTTTTTAGGCTTTCAATCGCCTCATCCTGTAGTAGCTTGTCACCACTTTTAGCAACCATAACAGGGTCCAGCACAATATTTCTAACTCGGTATCCCTGTAACGTTTCGGCAATCGCTTCAATAATATCGGCACGATGAATCATTCCTATTTTCACAGCATCTGTACCAATATCTGTCAAAACGGCTTCCAGTTGTGCAACAACAAAATCAGCAGATACAGAAGAGATAGCACTTACTGATTGGGTATTTTGAGCAGTTAATGCAGTGATAACAGACATCCCATAACACCCCAATGCAGCAAACGTTTTCAAATCAGCCTGAATGCCTGCACCTCCTCCACTGTCTGAACCAGCAATTGTCAATACACGTTTATAGCTTTTCATGCGTTTTCGATAAGTTGAATTAAAGTTCGTGTTGCATCATACGGAGACGCGGTTCCACAAATGGCAGAGACAACGGCAACTCCAGTTACTCCCGTTTGGATAACTTGTTGAATATTTGTCTGATTAATCCCCCCAATAGCGTATGTACTATGTTTGGTTTGTGTACACAAACTTCTTAACCCCTCAACACCAAGTTCAGAAGTTGTGTCCAGTTTTGTAGTTGTCGAAAAGATAGACGCAATCCCTACATAATCTACATCCAGAGCATTGGCAGTAGTTAGCTCAGGCAGATTGTTAACAGACAAACCAATAATTTTTGTATAACCCATTAGCTGTCTTGCCTGGGTATAAGACATATCCTCTTGTCCAATATGTACCCCATCTGCATCAACCGCCACAGCAACCTCTACTCGATCATTGATGATCAGTTTAGCATTATACATTCGGGTAATAGCCAACACCTTATGAGCCAAGGCAATAAAATCTTCTGTTGACAAATCTTTTTCCCGTAACTGAACCCAATTTACACCAGCCTTACACGCTTGCTCGACCACATATTCAACATTGTGTCCTGCCTGTTGACAAATAAGACTATCTGTCACTAAATATAATTTTGACATACTTTATTCTCCCCTGGCTATACTATAATAGTACCCAAATAGTAAGTTAACATAATAATTGATATAACCACAGGAATACACTTCCCTATTTATGAGGTAACTTGCAAACGATACAGAATATCGTCTCCTGTTAACTTATACAGCGTATCCAAGAAATTAACCTGAAGACTGCCAGGATATGGATTTTTCTCTGCTGCAATTTCCCCACTTATTCCCATAACAGCCATTGCATGAGCAGCAGCTTCAAAGTAATTTGGATTAATAGCGACAAATGCCCCAATCAATGCAGTAGCAGTGCATCCCATTCCAGTCACCTTAGACATAAGGGGATGTCCGTTTGCAATGGATACTATATTATCCTGATATATAATAAAATCGGTGGCCCCACTGATAACAACTGTAGAGTTATACTTCTTGCTTAAAAAATAAGCAGCATTCAGAGCAGCTTCAGACCCATAAATACTATCCACGCCCTTTGTTTGAGCATCCAGTCCGGCTAGAGCCATTATCTCTGAAGCGTTTCCACGAATGACAGAAGGTGGTGTATCTTGGATTAATTGAGTGCTGACTTGATTCCGATAAGACGTAGCCCCCACTCCTACCGGATCAAATACAATGGGCTTATTCAGTTTATGTGCCTGTTTCATTGCCAATTCCATTCCACCCACAAAATTGGCATCCAGTGTACCTATATTAACAACCAATGCCTGTGAAATGGAAACAAACTCTTCCACTTCTTCTGTTGCATGCACCATCGCTGGAGATGCACCTATTGCCAGTAAAGCATTGGCAGTAGTATTCATAACCACAAAGTTGGTAATATTATGTATTAAAGGTTGGGCAGACCGAATGGCCTGGATATCACGCCAGATTTGATGCGGATTGAGTTGCATGTTATTCCGTTTATTTGTCCAAAATAACAACTCAGGGGATGACAAAACCGCATCCAACTTTTTCCTACGACCGTATGAACGGTATCAGGTTGTGAGGGTTTGATCTCAGTCAGTAAAAATACTGACACCCCTAAAGTTGACAATGCCAAAAGTAAGTGAAACGAATGGAAATACAAATATTTCCTCAGATCATATCACAATTCAATAGAATGAGGAAGGGCTATTCGTAAAAATGTAGGTAGGATTGTCTGATAAGTAAATGCTATTTTATCCGGATCTGCCAGATAACGTATCATTTCATGATACTTATCAATTCCATAGTTGGCAATAATAATCTCTCTTTTATCTTTTGTATCCAGGTGACGCAACATACCAGCCGCATCAATCTCAGGGTGAAATTGCGTTCCAAAGAAAGCTTCATCGAAACGAATAGCCATTACAGCCCGCTCCAGATCAATAAGAGGTCTTAGCTTTTCATAACAGAGAATCTGCCCACCCCACTCTTTCAGTTTTATTTCATTAATCTGTGTTACTTGCCAGTCTCGGCTATCTACTACCCAAAATGGATCATCCAGATTTTCAAAGTATAATTCCTGAAGTCCATGAACAGTACGATGCACAGGAAAAATACCGAAGGCATGTGATTTACGCTGAGTGAGAACACCTAATTCAAAATATCGACAGAAAATCTGAAAGGAATGGCTTATCAGAAAAACGTATTTTTTATGTTCAGGAAATCTTCTGTTGTAATCACGAAGGTTATTCATCAATTCAAAAAACAAAAGCTCCCATTCTGTCCCTTCACTTTCAACAGGACTACCTGGACCACCTGTAGAAATATACAGATCATAACTCAGATCAGGTATTTCGTTTTTCTGTCTTACATCAAAAATAGTAAAAGAAACATCTACAGTAGTAGTTTGAGCAAAAGATAACATTAATTCTTTTATACACCGTATTCCTTCATTGGCTGATCCATCATACAAATCCAGAATAGCAATTCTCATATCTTTCATTATTTTTTACTTACTATAGAATATTATCAAGACAGAACTATTTGCAATTAAACACATAGCCAGAAAAAAAGCGTCTCAAAAACGACAAAAATATAACATAAGTACAACTATTCCATGTAAATAACGATTCTATTTGTATAACACTGTATCGAAAATCTTTACATCCTAACGAATCCTATTATTATCCATTACTTATCCATATATTATCCAAAAAATCAATCAAATCAACACTTAACATAATTATAACTATAACCACAGAAAAAGTTTTCACGTGAAAAGCCTTAAATAAACCAATAAACTAGTAATCAATAGCTTACAGCGAATACACGTTGTACCGACACAACATAAAACCCTAGCAGAGTTATTATAGAAATGTGCAGAGTTATTATAGAAATGTAGAGATGGCAGACAAAGTAACTAATGAAATATCGCTACCAGTTAATGAGTACACTGGTAGCCAAAACATAGAAGACTCTATGAAAACTTGCAAGTCCTACTTCTCCAAAAACAAGATTTTTTTGAGGCAGCGTTTACTATTTTTTCAGGAAATTCACCATCTGTTTACTCCAGATAAATCAAATAATAAATAAAAATAATACAATAAAAAAGTAATATAAACAAACAAAACAAAAAATATACGACTGAAAAACAAATACTTATCTATTCATATCAATTACTCATGTTTACATATATAGTCATTATACAACTAAAGAAAAGTAAACGGCCATAAATTACATTTCAATTGCTACCCGTATCAATACTTGTAATTATCATACATAGTAGTAAATTCGGACTTGTAAAAATTCATTTGCATACTGGCCTATAAAGTTGCGTGGTTGTACCTCGGACTATATCCAACCAGCATAGAAACAATTAATTTACTATACGATGAAATATGACATTCTTGTTGTAGGAGGAGGAATTGTAGGATTAGCTACAGCACTTCGTCTAAAGAAAAACAAACCTGACCTAAAAATTATTCTTCTTGAAAAAGAAAAGCAATTAGCCAAACATCAGACAGGTAATAATAGTGGGGTGATCCATTCGGGCATCTACTATAAACCTGGTAGTCTAAAAGCCACTAATTGTATCAATGGGTACAATGAACTACTTGAGTTCTGCAGAGAGAATGATATAAAATTTGACCTGTGTGGCAAGATTATAGTAGCAACAAGCCAGGAAGAACTTCCTGCACTGGAAAATATCTATAATCGCGGTATTCAAAACGGACTTACAGATATCCGAAAAATTTCACAGGAAGAGATTCGGGAACATGAACCACACTGTAGTGGCATTTCAGGAATCTGGGTTCCTTACACAGGCATCATTGACTATACAGACGTATCTTATAAATATGCAGAAGTTTTCAAAAAGCTAGGAGGCGAAATTCTGCATGAACAAAAAGTACTGGATATTAAACCTGGAAGCACTTCAACAGAAGTAATTACAGATAAACAAACCTTTGAGACTAAGTTGGTTATCAACTGTGCTGGCCTATTCTCTGACAAGATTGCAGCTCTCACTCACAAAAATATCAATGTCCGGATTATCCCCTTCCGAGGAGAGTATTACGAAATAAAGAAAGAGAAAGAATACCTGGTGAAAGGACTTATCTATCCCGTTCCTGATCCTAATTTCCCATTTCTGGGTGTTCACTTCACACGTATGGTCAAAGGTGGAGTTGAAGCTGGTCCAAATGCTGTATTTTCGTTTAAACGGGAAGGATATAAAAAAACAGACTTTAACTGGAGTGATTTTTCAGAGTCAATTGCATGGCCAGGATTCCGTAAGGTAGCAGCCAAATACTGGCGTACCGGTTTGGGAGAATATTACCGTTCTTTTTCCAAAGCAGCTTTTACAAAAGCACTCCAAAAACTTATCCCTGAAATTCAGGAAAATGATCTCATTCCAGGAAATGCTGGAGTACGGGCACAAGCTTGCGACCGAACAGGTGGTTTGATCGATGATTTCATGATTTTAGAAGATAAGCATATCATAAATGTTTGTAATGCTCCCTCTCCTGCTGCCACGTCCTCTCTTTCGATAGGAAAAACAGTCGCAGAAATGGCTTTGCAACGGTTTAATTCTGAGAAAAAAGAAATCGTCCTTAATTAATATACTATTGGTTACTGTACTAGTAAAATCTTTTCCTCTAGCTGTGAAGTTGGTAAGTAGAAGATTAGGGGAATTGTACGACTTTTTTTGAATTTATTTTAGTTTTTTTCATAAACCCCTACCTCATCTTTACAACTATTCCCTTATGAAAGCAGTTATTTTTGCTGGTGGATTTGGTACTCGTATCAGCGAAGAAAGTGGTATCCGTCCAAAACCTATGGTTGAAATTGGTGGCAAACCTATTCTTTGGCACATTCTTAAAATTTATTCACACCATGGAATTAATGATTTTGTAATTTGCTGCGGATACAAGCAACATATTATAAAAGATTATTTTGCAGATTATTATCTGTTAAACTCTGATGTTACCTTTGACCTGCGTACCAATACTATGTCTATCCATAGAACTCCCAAAGAGTCATGGAAGGTTACATTAGTAGATACAGGAGAAGACACAATGACAGGAGGTCGTTTGAAACGGGTGGAGGAATATGTAGGTAATAGTAGTTTTTGCCTTACCTATGGTGATGGTGTAAGTAATGTAAATATCACTGAACTGGTTGAATATCATAAGAAAGGAAACAAACTAGCTACATTAACAGCTGTTCAGCAACCTGGTCGTTTTGGTGCATTTACACTAACAGATGAAGACACCTCTATTCACTCATTTAAAGAAAAACCAACAGGTGATGGTGGTGCTCCGTGGATCAATGGAGGTTTCTTTGTATTGGAACCCGGCATCTTTAAGTATCTGAAAGATGATACAACAATCTGGGAACGTGAGCCTATGGAAAAATTAGCAGAAGATGGTCAACTGCAAGCTTATCGCCACACAGGTTTCTGGCAACCAATGGACACCCTCCGTGATAAAGTTGTACTGGAAGAAATGTGGCATCAGAAGAAAGCACCTTGGAAAGTGTGGCAATAGTTGTCTATTATATATATAGCAATTCATAATACCTGTTCAATCATTCAAATTTTACTAACAATCTACTTTACATGAAAATCCTCATTACTGGAAATATGGGCTATGTAGGTCCTGGAGTAGTAGCACATCTACGTAGTGTATTTCCTCAAGCGACATTGATTGGATATGATATGGCATACTTTGCCAATTGTTTAACCAATGCCGATTTCCTACCTGAAAGCAAACTGGATGAACAATTATTTGGTGATATCCGTAACGTTCCGGCTTCTATTCTGGAAGGTGTAGATGCGGTTGTCCATTTGGCAGCAGTTTCTAACGATCCAATGGGCAACAAATATGAAGAGGTAACGATTGATGTAAACCATAAATCGAGCATTGCGCTGGCTGAAAAAGCAAAAGCAGCAGGTGTTAAATCATTTATATTTGCATCTAGTTGCAGTGTATATGGTGCAGGTGGAGAAGGTGCGAAAACAGAAGATTCTGAATTAAATCCGTTAACAGCCTATGCTCGTTCTAAAATATTCACAGAACGCGATCTTAAACCGCTGGCAGACAGTAACTTTACAATTACATGTCTACGTTTTGCGACAGCATGTGGTATGAGTAACCGTCTTCGTTTGGACTTAGTTTTAAATGATTTTGTTGCAGGTGCTGTAACTTCTAAACAAATCACGATACTAAGTGATGGTACACCATGGAGACCATTGATTAACGTAAAAGATATGGCAATTGCTATTGAATGGGCAATTGAACGTCCAGCTTCTAATGGAGGTGAATTTTTAGCAATTAATACAGGCAGTAATGTCTGGAATTATCAGGTAAAAGAAATTGCAGAAGCAGTAGCACAGATTATACCAGGTACACAGGTATCGATAAACCAGGAAGCACCTCCAGACAAACGTTCTTATCGTGTAAACTTTGATTTGTACGCAAAGCTGGCACCTAATCACCAGGTAAAAAGAACATTGATAGACACCATTGAGGAACTGAAAGAAAATCTGGAAGCAATGGGCTTTGCAGATGGCAACTTCCGTAACTCTCAACTAATGCGCTTAAAAGTACTGAACACACTCCAGGACAAGCAATTAATTGACAGTCAACTTGTCTGGGCAAAATAATTAGTGACACCATAGGGAGTTTTATATTTCTCAGATGTAAAACTCCCTGTATCTGTACTCTAAAGCAAACCAACCTATAAACCAACTTACGCAGCTAATGATATTCACAGAAACAGAACTTAAAGGGGCCTTTATTTTAGAAATTAAGAAATTAGAGGACGAACGTGGTTTTTTTGGCCGTTCATGGTGTAAACGCGAAATGGAAGAACATGGACTGAACGGTAATGTAGTACAAACCAATGTTTCCTATAATAAAGTAAAAGGTACTTTTCGGGGAATGCACTTTCAACGGGCTCCTCATCAGGAAACAAAACTGGTACGTTGTACAAAAGGAGCTATTCTGGATGTGATTATCGATCTTCGTCCGGCCTCCCCTACCTACAAAAAGTGGATTGCAGTTGAGCTAACTGAGAAAAACCACAAAATGCTATATGTACCTGAAGACTTTGCACATGGTTTTGTAACTTTAGAAGATGAGACAGAAGTAACATATCAGGTTACTCAATTCTACACTCCTGGTGCTGAAGGAGGTCTTCGCTGGAATGATCCGGCGTTTGGCATCCAACTGCCTATAACTCCAACAGTTATTTCGGCCAAAGATGCAGCTTGGGCTGATTATACTGAAGCGCTTTTAACACCTGTAGGCTAAATCAGTGGGTCTTTAAGAAATCAAGTGTAATGTCTTAACCATAAAATTCTCTGTATGATTATTGTTGATAGTGCATTAGAAAAAAGACATAGCGAAGGAAATCCTATTCGGGTGGCTATGGTAGGTGCCGGATTTATGGCCAGAGGTATTGCGTTGCAAATCTGCCAGTTTGTAAAAGGAATGGAGCTGGTAGCTATTTCCAACCGTACATTGGAAACTGCCAAACGAGCTTATCGTGAGGCAGGAATTGCTGAATCTGATATTGTAGAAGTAGGTACTACTGCACAGTTGGAAGAAGCAATATCCCGTAAAAAGTTTTCAGTAACAGACAACCCATTTCTTTTATGTGAAGCAGGTCAGGTAGATGCGGTGATGGAAGTTACTGGTCATATTGAATACGGTGCCAGGGTTGTAATGCATGCTATCAAAAACGGCAAGCATGTCATTTTGATGAATGCGGAAGTTGATGGAACAATCGGTTCCATCCTGAAAACGTATGCAGACAAAGCAGGTGTTGTTTATACAGTAGCAGATGGAGATCAGCCAGGTGTAATCATGAACCTTTACCGGTTTGTAAAAGGAATTGGTGTGCGTCCGGTACTTTTGGGTAATATCAAAGGATTACATGATCCATA
The DNA here is from genome assembly GCF_030068545.1 of Xanthocytophaga flava. NCBI lineage: Bacteria > Pseudomonadati > Bacteroidota > Cytophagia > Cytophagales > Rhodocytophagaceae > Xanthocytophaga > Xanthocytophaga flava. The sequence continues at coordinate 40,240 of NZ_JASJOR010000038.1, forward strand.
CCGCAATCCTACAACACAAAAAGGATTTGCAGAAAAATGGGGACAAAATCCTGCCATGGTAACCTCATTTGCAGATGGAACCAAAATCTCTTACGAACAAGCTTGTGTTGCCAATGCAACAGGAATGAAAGTCGGCAAACGTGGTATGTTTGGCCCAACAATGGAAGCAGGAACTCCAATTGAGAAAACAACCAAACTATTCCCTGAATTATATGATCTGGATGAGTGGCTGGCTGGTCCTGGAATTGTAGATTATGTAGTGGGTGCAGCTCCGGGTCCGGGTGTTTTTGTTTTGGGTACACACGAACACCCAACCATGCGTCATTACCTGAATTTGTACAAGTTAGGAGAAGGACCACTTTACTGCTTCTATACTCCATATCACTTGTGCCATTTTGAAATTCACAATACAGTGGCACGGGCTGTACTTTTCAATGATGCAAATCTTGCTCCTATTGGCACACCAACAGTAGAAGTTGTAACTACAGCTAAAATAGATTTGAAATCTGGAGAAAAGTTAGATGGACTAGGAGAATATATGACGTATGGCTTAGCTGAAAATTATGATATAGCTCGTGCGGAAAATCTATTGCCGATTGGTCTTGCAGAAGGTGCTATTTTGAAAACAGACCTTCCAAAAGATAAGGTTCTTACTTTTGATGATGTGATTTTACCAGAAGGTTTACTGAGCGTTGAACTTTACAAAGAACAACTAGCCAAGTTCCCTCCTGCTTCTATCAAAGTAACAGCATAGAATATAGATTACTTTTTATAAAACGGATGTGCAACTTATACTAAGGGCACATCCGTTTTTTTATTGACATCTACTGGATATTATGTTTCGCTTTGTATTGATCAATCAATGCAACCTCCTGTGGGTATAATTTCTGAACAGCATACACCTTTACATTGGTAATTGTCATCTCATCCAACACATCCACAACATTCTGATAAGATGCCTGGTCTGTTGGTTTGATAATAAAGATGGCATCTTTGTGGATTGCAGCTCCTTTCTTGACCATTTCCAGCGCTAGTTTGCGCAAACCGCTGGCAGAGTAATCTGTTTTAAAAACCTGAGGATCCTCTGCTCCCTGATAGTAGTATAACTGATTATTTTTATCCAAAACCAAAGTGGTGGTAACTCTCTCTGAAGTTTCCACCGGATCTTCTGATTTTTCAGGCATAGTCAAGTTCATTAAAGTTGGCTTTGAAAGAGTAGTAGTTAACATAAAAAAAGTTACAAGTAAAAAAGCCAGATCAACCATTGGAGTCATATCAATCCGAACGGATTTCATACGGGAATTTTTAGTACTGGATATCTCTGCCATAAAATTGTGAATTAATAGTGAGTAAGTATTTCAAATACATTCTACAGCATGGATGCAAAAAAATAGTCATTTCCATAAATAGTTTTATTTTTTCTTTTTGTTGAGGAAGTATAGAAAAAAAATATCTATTCATGCATTATTTGTCGAATATTTGACCGAACAGTCGATAAAAAAGGCCCACGCGTATAATAGGGCTGAAAAAGTCTAGTATTTATCTTTTCTTTGTTAAGCGTTGGCATCAAGAAACGCTTTTTTAGTCATTTTGCTTTAGAGGCTAAAATAGAAAAGACGCAGATATCTTATCTGCGTCTTTTTTTTATTCCTTGAAAGTTATTTTTTAGAACTCCCCCATCAAAATACCTATTTTGTGGTATTGACAAGTTCCAAACAGAATATCAACTTTGATTTCATCCTCAGTTCTTTGAGACCAGCCCATTCAATAATTCCAATATTCTAAACTATTTAACATTTTATCCATCATGGCAAACAATACCATTGGAACGTTCATTTCACCTACACAAGCTGCCTCTAATCTTTTGGCTTTTTTCAATGACAATAAACTGGATCCTAACAACCCAACAGTTGTTAGCGGACATATTCTTGGGCTAACAAAAATAAAAGAATTCTTGCAAAAAATTGAGGATTATAATGCAGCCAATCCTGCACTTCCTATTGATGGAGTACGTACATATCAAGCCAGGTCAGTACAAACTATTAATGGAAGTCCTCAAACTGTTGATGATATTTTTCTAATGCCTATCTTATCAGATGGTACAGATTTATATCCTGTATATCCAGAAACAACAGCCGCTAAAGTAACCGCAACAGGTGATGATGGCGTAATATTAGGAAACAGTCGCCCCTGCCCCAATCTTTGTGGAGGAGGTGCATAATTTTTTCTTTCTGACTCTGGCAAGCTTGTCAGAGTCAGAATTGATATTATAGAAGAACAACTATCGATTCCTATGATTTCTCATTTATTAAATATAAGCCTGAAGACAGTTTCTATTTGGATTGCCAATCTGTCGGATATATCTGATCTTTTTCCGGTTATAGTAATAATTCTGGTAGGAAGAAAAATAATTCCTCTGTTTGGATTAGGATTTTTTTTTTAATTTCTTCAGCCTTAAAACTTTTTACTCTCATTACAGCAGAATTTACCATCAACAATATGCCCGTATATCATCTGCTGGCTTTCATCGAACTTGTATTCTTACCTTTCTTTTATTACAAACTTTTATCTGCAAAACCTATCTATCTGTATGGACTTGGTGTATTGATACTATTTAATTTTTTACATACTCTACTCACAGGTGACTTGTATAAATTTAATCAGGTAGCCTGGTCTATAAATGCACTGGTATTTATAATACTTGGTTTTGTCTATTATTATCAACTGTATGAACAGTCCGAACCTATCCTGGTAGAAAAACATCCCATGTTTTTTATCAATGCGGGTATCCTTGTCTATGCATCAGGTTCTTTTTTTACGTATCTTTTAGGATGGGAAATCCTTTCCAAAGAAGCTTCTGGCATCTTTCATAACGCATGGATTATTCAATCTTTCTCAAATGTGACAAAAAATATAATTATAGCCTACGGTCTATGGCTCAGCAGACAAATGTAACCGATTTTTTAATTCTTATTATTGGCACTCTTACAACTGTACTCACTGTATCAGGGGTTATATTTTTTGCTTTTATATTTCAACGTAAACTTTATCGGAAGCAAGCTGAATTCCGGGAAATTGAAAAATTACTAAAAAAAGAAGAACTACAATCTGCCTATGCTCTCATTGAAGGCAGAGAATCTGAGAGAAAGCGAATTGCAGAAGATCTACATGATAATCTGGGTAGCCTTTTAGCCACTCTCAAGATATATATTGATACTTTAAGAAACCAAGAAGTCAAACATGAAGAAAAACAACTTCTTACCAACGACCAATCTGACATTTATTCTATTTCCCTATATAAAGATAATCGGACAACACTTATTCAGAAAATACACTCACTGGTAGAAGCGGCAGCGCGTGAAACCAGAAGAATCTCCCATGATCTTGACTCTGGTTTACTCCAATATGGAGGATTTCAGGCAGCTATTGAACAATTGGTTGAAGCCATTAATAATTCGCAAAAACTCTTCATTGAAACTGTAATTGATATTACAGATCCATTAGATGATGAATTAAGTTTAAATATATATCGTATCATTCAGGAATTATTTGCCAACACACTCAAACATGCACATGCAACAAAAGTCCGGATTGAAATCACACAAATACCCAGAGAATATATAAGTATCATTTTTGAAGATAATGGTAAAGGTTTCAATAGCGAGCAAGTAAAAAAAGGAATAGGTTTACAACATATTTACTCTCGTGTGGAACGATTTTATGGGCATGTAACCATTGACTCCTCTTCTGAATTTGGTAGTACCTTTATCATTGAAATCCCTTTCAATCATCCTTTTTCCGTTTAATACCAAAAGTATTAAAAATAAGATACATACGGGTAAAATTAGTCCTAAAAAGACTACGATAATTGCCACATTTATTTGTATATTTCATACTGCCTACATATCACTTCAGTTCGTGTCTCTGGCAGATATACCATATATATCTGCATAACAGTCGATTCTAAATTTCCTCATCCACTCCAGACTTACAATAAAGTTCACATTGTTCTTCAAATTAAAAGTAGTTCCTACATTCAAAATTTGAGTTAATCCGGGCTAGTTAGTAAAAATATTTCGTAAAGTTGTATTTTATATACTGACAAGCTTGCATAAATCTATGAAATAATGTAATATACTCTAACAGAACTATCCTCATACAAAATCAATTTATCACACCACTTGTCTATGAAAATCTGTTTAGCTGATGATCATCCTATATTGATAGACTCTCTGGTAGGTCTACTTGAATCAACAGGCATTCACCAGGTAGTTGGCAAAGCATATCATGGCGAGGAGTTGCTTCAGTTATTACCTGTTGTAAAGCCTGATATAGTTATTGTTGACATTAACATGCCAGGAATGAATGGAATAACATGCAGTAAATGGATCAAGAAAAATTACCCCAGCATCAAAATAGTGATTCTGACTATGTACAACAGCAGGTCACTTATTAATCAATTAGTTGAAATTGGTATAGATGGGTGTCTTTTAAAAAGTGGTAATAGTCAGGAGTTGTTAAATGCTATAGATCGGTTGCAGATCAATAAGTCTTATTTTGATACAATCGGAGATTTTAAAGCAGAAGTAAGAATGGAAGCAGAACCAGACTCACATGCGTTTCGCCTTAGTGACCGCGAAATCGAAATAGTTCGTCTTATTGCACTTGGATCAACCAGTTCTGCTATTTCTGAAAAATTATTTATATCTGAGCATACAGTAAAAACACATCGAAAAAATATCTTCAAAAAGCTGGATATTAGTAATGTAAGTCAGCTTACTCGCTATGCAATGGAACTGGGTATATTATCTTAAAAGATGTCAAAGAATAAATACTTATCTATACCCAATCTCACATTCACCCGAATTCATATTATCAGCATTTTTAATCTGTAAGCCATGATAAAATACAGAAGGCTTTTCTGAATCTAAATCCCATTTGCCATCTTTAACTAATGCATCTTCCAATGCCTTGTAATCTTCTGAACTGATAGTAATACAAGTGGCGTTCAGGATATCTGTACTGGAAGTCCACTTATCCTGTATCATTTTTTTGATTTGATCAATATATGTCTTTGGATGTACTGCTTCGGGAGTATCGATAAAATCGTTAATTGAGATCTGCTCGTTTGTCATATGGAAAAAGTTTTGGCTGGTCAAATATAAAATCTTTTTTATTGAAAATGCATATAGTCTTTTCTTTGTTAAACAATTCCCATTCATCTGAAATGAACGGGGATTTTTTCTGAAAAGATTTTGTTATTCTTTTAAAGAAAGGAAAATCTATCCATGGAAAAAAAAGTAATAAATGTTGATTTTGTAGTTGATAATCCAAATTTGTATCGCATAGCATGGAAATCCAGGACAACAAATTTTTATGGATGTGGTATGTATGCTTGTACCAAAGAAGATGCACTCAATTCTGTTAGGGAATTAAACAAGATCTATCCAGATAGCCATCATTGGGTTGAACAAAATCCTCGCCTCAACTAATCAGTCATTTAAGATCGAACCAAGTTTCAAAAAGACTCCACACACTATACTTGTGTGTGGAGTCTTTTTGATTTGTATATGTTTGAAATTATAAAATCTATTCAGGAAGCAATCTTACTATTTTCTTTTTAAGATTTTGATATTTCATTGTTTGTTCCTCTGTACCATCTCCAATTGTAATAACAGGAGGAAAAACTCTTTCATTTTTAATATCAATTTCAATAGAGATGTTGATCTGTGTATTGGTTTCTCCTTGTTCATAAAGGAGTTCCTGAATTTCATTAAGAGGTTGCCTATATTGAGATTTAACAGTCTGCTGGTACTGTTCTATTTTCCAGGTTGGTTGCCCTATAGTATTATATAATTTAAACTGTACATCCATTCTACTTATTCTTTTGCTTTTTTCTCTAATTCATCTGTCTCATCTTTGTCTTTACGTACCCGCTTTTTTATCTTTTTAATATCATGTATCACACTACCTAGGTCTCCTTCTATCTTTTCCAGACGAGCCTCTATCCTACTTTGTTTATCAATGATAAAATCCAGTTTATCAATAAGGGTAGACAATTGATCTTCAGTCATAAGCAGTGTGGTATAAATTAAAGAAAGAAACTCAAATATAATTTTTTACTTCATTTCATCCAAAATCAAATGAATATGAATTTACTACCAATAAAATAAAATCAGTTCCTTACAAGAGACTAACTTCTCCCAAAACATAAAATATCTGCCAGATTGTTAAATTCTATTTAATAATCTGGCAGGCAGGAAGGCATTCTGTTAGCCACGTTGAAAGCTCTGCAGGTATTTCAATTCCTTCCATATTGAAGTAGGTCATACGGGTAAGATTGCAAACCTCAGCAGGGATTTTATGTAATGGATTATTACTAATATAAAGTGATTCAAGATGTATCAAATTTCCAATTTCCAGAGGAAGAGATTCTAATTTATTATTAAACACTAATAATTCCCTTAGATTAGTCAAATTACCAATCTCAACAGGAAGAGATTGTAATAAATTATTAAAAGCAGCTAGCTCTGTAAGATAGGTAAGATTACCAATTTCTCCTGGTAGAAAAATTAATTGATTGTCTGACAAAGAAAGTATTGAGAGTTGTCTACACTCCCCTATCTGAGGTGGTATCGAGTGTAGGCGGTTTAAACTCAGCAAAAGTCTATTTAGTTTAGCAAGGTTCCCTATGAAAGCAGGAAGAGAAGTCAGTTGATTGTTGTATAAATGTAGTTCCTGAAGATTAACCAGATTTCCCACTTCGTCTGGTATTGCTTGGAGTTGGTTTCTGGTTAGGTCAAGCCAGGTGAGATTGATACAATTACCAATTTCTTTCGGTACTTTTACTAGTTGATTTGAACTAACCAAAAGCTTTTGCAAATTTAAACAATTTCCAATCTCTACAGGAAGAGAGGTTAATTGGTTAAGAGATACATTTAACTCTTCAAGCCTTTTAAGACAACCTATTTCAGACGGCAACTGACTTATTTGATTCCCCTTAAGAAATAGCTTTCTAAGATTGAACAGATATTTAATCTGGCTGGGGATCTCTCTTAAGTGGTATCCTGCAAGATCTATTTCTTCAATACAATGGATATCTAGTAGTCTTTGCAGAAACCAAGTATCATCAAATGTATCTACTTGAGGAGTGGATTGATTATTGGTTTCCAGCCAGGCAAACACTATAGATATATCCTTTTTAATATTCCCAAAAGTGAGATTTAAAGATTTGGCAATCTCAAGTCCAAGTACAATGTTTTCTTCATCTCCTGAAAGAAGTAACTCCAGTACTTTCTCTTCGTTAGTAGGTTCTGTTAACATAATAATTTTTCTAAGGACTTTCTTAATTGGGATCAGCATGACTGAGTCATCAACTATTGTATCTTACATTATGTGGAAGATTAATTGGGTTACAATCATGAACAATAACAAAGATGGTGTAAACTTTTGATTGTACAGGAGGCTAAAGAAGGAACAAATAAAAAGCCGCTCTAAATAAAATATTTAGAGCGGCCTAAAGTCGGGGTGGTGTGATTCGAACACACGACCTCCACATCCCAAATGTGGCGCGATAACCGGGCTACGCTACACCCCGAAACTATGATTTTTCCAATTCAACCAGCGGAGAGAGAGGGATTCGAACCCTCGGTACGCTTTAACACGTACGACAGTTTAGCAAACTGCTCCTTTCGGCCTCTCAGGCATCTCTCCGAAATAGCCTGTAAAGATAAGCCTTTTAATTAAAAAAATCCTCTCTTCCTTTATTTATTAGAAGAAATAAGCCACTCAAGGAAAAAATAGAGTGGCTTATCAAAGTCGGGGTGGTGTGATTCGAACACACGACCTCCACATCCCAAATGTGGCGCGATAACCGGGCTACGCTACACCCCGAAACTATGATTTTTCCAATTCAACCAGCGGAGAGAGAGGGATTCGAACCCTCGGTACGCTTTAACACGTACGACAGTTTAGCAAACTGCTCCTTTCGGCCTCTCAGGCATCTCTCCGAAATGGTCTGCAAAGATAAAGAAAACATTTTCACTTCCGCAAACGTTTCACAATAAAAACCATAAAAAAAGCCCAAAAGCAAATACTAATCACCTGAAAGTCAGGAAAATATTTTTTTAACTTTTTTTCTACTTCATAAAAATCGGTTAATTAGAATACCTTTGCAGACAAGAATACGTTCTTACTTTAAAAATTTATATACTTCATGAACTGGTATTATGAGATTACCTGGTGGGAATATGGGCTCATTGGACTTTTCATATTTTTCTATATTTTATACGTAATCAGAACCACCCGCAAGGCCAAACAAATGCACAGTTCAACAAGTGGTCTGGCAGCCAAGGCTATGATTCGCTTCATTTATTTTAGTCTACTTATGATTGGGTTGCTGGGTCCAACCTTTGGCACTCTTCGTAAAGAAGTTAAAGCCGTTGGAAGAGATATTTACCTGGTTGTAGATCTTTCAAAATCAATGGATGCAACAGATATTGCACCATCACGTCTTGAAAGAGTAAAATATGAATTAACTCGCTGGCTTCCCAACTTCTCATCAGATCGTATCGGGTTGATCATTTTCTCAAATGAAGCATTTGTTCAATGTCCCTTAACCTATGACCAGAATGCATTACGATTATTTATTGAAACATTACGGACAGATCTTGTAACTCAAAGCAGCACAGATCTGGCAGCAGCACTCAATCTGGCATTAAAACAACATCAGGACAAAAAAAATACATCAACCCAAAAACAGGCTAAAATTATTATTCTCATCACCGACGGGGAAGATTTTGGAGAAGAGGCCGAACAGGTAGCTCACAAAATTGAGGAAGATGGACTAAAATTATTTATGCTGGGTGTTGGAACCAAAACAGGAGGAAAAATACCAACAACACATGGTTTTAAACAAACTCCAGGAGGAAAAACAGTAATCACAAAACTTGAAGCTGAGCATCTGCAATTATTGGCACAACATGCAAATGGACAATACTTTGAGTTAAGTCGTATACAGAATGACATTCCGGCTTTAACCTCTACCGTTTCTAAAGTTGAAGGACATTTACAAGACACCCGTAAAATTGATATCTCCTCTAATAAATACTACTATTTCTTAATTTGTGCCTTGATGTTATTAGTTATCGACATTATGATTGCAGTCACTACTATACATTTATAAAGATATTTTTCGTTTTTTTGTATCGGTGATCAGTGCCATATTTCGCCAACTGTTTAAATTATGGTTTTTTCTCCCAAATTCTGGCTTATTGTATTTGCAGTTTCCTGGCTTCCGAACTGGAATATTCTCAGTAAATCAGGTGAAATACGTGAATATAAATATCAAGCCAATCTAGCTTTCCAGCAGGGAAACTATGAAGAAGCACTCATATTTTACAAACATCTGTATGAAATTTTAAATGTGGGAGAAGAAGAAGTATTGGTAAACCTGGCCCATTGTTATTTCATTCAGAAAAAGCAAAAGCAAGCAACCGCATTATATCAAATAGCCAGTCAATCACCTCATCCAGCTGTTAAATCGCTCGCATGGCAGCAATTAGGTGTACTTGCTTACAACACCAAAAGATATGACTGGGCCTCTACCTGTTTTCGCAACTCATTAAAATCAAATCCAAGAAATGAAGATGCCAGGTATAATTATGAATTAACGGAGAAACTCAGACGGCAGAACAAGCCCAAAACAAATCCTCAATCAGCCCCTGCACCAAAGCCACCTGATCCTCCCAAACCAGAATGGGAAGACAACGAAAACAATGCCGAAAGTGCCAATAACAGTCAGGTAGAACAAGATCCTTATGCCGAAACGGGTATGTCCAAAGAACAAGCAGATATACTGCTGGAAGCAATGAAGGACGCAGAGAAACAGTACATTCAACAACAAAAAAAGCAAGGCAAGAAAGCCAGCAACAATGCCAGACCTGATTGGTAAATTATTGCATCACGAAAATAAGGTTATCATTTCACATTTCTATCAATATTGTCTAGGTTTGTATCCGTAAAATACATTATAACTATATAGATTTTATTGTATTTAAAAATCATCAACAAGCTTATTCTATGAAAGAAGTATATATAGTTTCAGCAGTTAGAACTCCAATAGGTAGCTTTGGCGGGGTTTTATCCCCTTTTTCGGCCACTCAACTTGGATCATTTGCCATTAAAGGCGCTCTTGAAAAAGCTGGAATAGCCCCCAATCAGGTTCAGGAGGTTTTTATGGGGAATGTTATTTCTGCTAATCTGGGTCAGGCCCCGGCACGTCAGGCAGCAATCTTTGCAGGACTTTCTCCGGAAACTGTTTGTACAACCATAAATAAAGTATGTGCGTCCGGTACAAAGGCGGTTATGTTCGCTGCGCAAAGTATTATGTTGGGCATCAACGACATTGTTGTTGCGGGAGGCATGGAAAGTATGACCAATGTGCCATACTATATTGAAAAAGCCCGATTTGGATATAAATACGGAGATGGAAAGCTTATCGACGGTTTACAAAAAGATGGACTTTGGGAAGTATACCACAACTATGCAATGGGTAATGCGGCAGATATGATGGCTCGGGAATTAAATATTAGCAGAGAGACACAAGATGCCTATGCTATACAATCATATAAAAGAGCAGCAGAAGCAACACAGAAAGGATATTTTAAAGAAGAAATTATCCCTGTAGCTGTACCGCAAAAAGGCAAAGAACCTATTCTGATCAATGAAGACGAAGAATATAAGAATGTAAATTTTGAAAAGATTCCGTCCTTAAAGCCTGCATTCTCTTCTGAGGGTACAGTGACTGCGGCTAATGCATCTACAATCAATGATGGAGCTGCAGCTTTGGTTCTACTAAGTAAAGAAAAGGCAACAGAGTTAGGAGTAAAACCTATTGCACGCATTTTGGGATTTGCTGATGCGGAACAATCGCCTGAATGGTTTACAACTTCTCCATCACTGGCGATTCCCAAAGCACTGAAAGTATCCGGTATAACGGAGAAAGATGTTGATTATTATGAAATCAATGAAGCATTTTCAGCAGTTGCACTCTGTAATATGCAAAAACTACATATTGCTCCTGAACAGATTAATATTTTTGGAGGAGCTGTTTCGCTTGGTCATCCGCTAGGTTGCTCAGGAGCAAGGATTCTGGTTACTCTTTCCAATGTATTGCAGCAAAAAAATGCCAATATTGGTGTTGTTGGTATCTGTAATGGTGGTGGTGGTGCATCAGCTATGGTTATAGAGAAACTATAAAGCTATCTCTGTCAATCGTTACAGAAGGTGAGCCATGAATCTTTTGCTTATCAGAACAAATTAAAAATCTTACAATTTCGAACATCCTTTATGTACGCATTAAAAGAAACCCACTTTCAATTTAAAAATCAAACAGACTTTTATCGTGGTAAAGTACGCGATGTCTACTATTTTAATGATAAAATGGTTGTTGTTGCTACTGATCGTATATCAGCCTTTGATGTAATTTTGCCACACCCTATTCCATACAAGGGACAAGTATTGAATCAGATTGCTGCACTTTTCTTGCAAAAAACGTCTGATATTCTCCCTAACTGGCTACAATCTGTTCCCGACCCTAATGTAAGTGTTGGATTACGATGTGAGCCTTTTGCAGTAGAGATGGTTGTAAGAGGATATCTGGCAGGTCATGCTTGGCGCGAATATAAGTCAGGAAAGCGTGTCCTCTGTGGAGTTTCGTTACCGGAAGGATTAAAAGAAAATGATAAGCTTCCCTCTCCTATTATCACACCAACGACCAAAGCAAAAGAAGGTCATGATGAGGATATCTCCAGAGAAGAAATCATAAAACGAGAGATAGTATCAGAGAGCGATTATACTCAACTTGAAAAATACGCATTAGCTTTATTTGAGAGAGGAACACAAATCGCAGCAGAGAGAGGTTTGATTCTGGTAGATACCAAGTACGAATTTGGAAAAATAGATGAAACTATTTACCTGATTGACGAGGTTCATACACCTGACTCTTCGCGCTACTTCTATGCAGATGGCTACTCAGAACGTCAGCATTCAGGAGAATCGCAAAAACAACTTTCGAAGGAATTTGTTCGTGAATGGCTGATTGCCAATGGATTTCAAGGCAAAGAAGGACAAACTGTTCCTGCCATGTCTGATACCTGGATACAAACCATAACAGACAGGTATGTAGAACTATTTGAAAGAATGACAGGTCAGACGTTCGACCGCATTTCTACAGATGGTATTGAAAGCAGAATAGAAGCTCACATAAATAGTGTAATCAGTGAATTCTAAATGATTTTTATATTATTCCGAAATGTGTTAATTTGCATGATAAATCCTAGTAAAGTTCGACTGATAGCTAAAGCAATCTCTTTTTGATTGGACGTTGCTTGTCCTGCTCTCAATCAAAACCCAATCGAATTCCAATGAAATTCACGCTAGATAAACAGGAAAAATATGTATTGATTCAGTTGCATGAAAGCAAACTTGATGCAACCCTGACCCCTTTGTTGAAAACAGAACTTGTAACGTTCAATGCAGAAGGATATAAAAATATTATTCTGGACTTGTCTGAAACCAAATACATGGATTCGTCAGGACTAAGTGCAGTACTTACAGGCAATCGTCTCTGCAAAGAATCTGAAGGATTATTTGTATTGACAGGACTTTCTGACCATGTACAAAAACTCATTAAGATTTCTCAACTGGAAAGTGTACTCCATATACTTCCAACCACTCCGGAGGCAGTTGACGCAGTCTTCTTTCATGAGTTAGAAAGTGAATTTGGTAAAGAAGAAACTGAATAAATTCCAGATTATAAATGATTGCCTGTTTTGTTTACAGGCAATCATCCTTTGTTTTTTCTGAGCAACTTTTATTCAGCACTGCATTGGCTTTTACATTAAAAATATTAGGTAGCAGTTCTGCAACTCCTGCCTTTGGCCGATATCCCACCTCGCAGCTTTTACAGGTCGAACAAGATTATTTTCTGATAGACTGTGGTGAAGGAACACAGTTCCAATTACTAAAATATCAGTGTAAAATCAATCGTATCAACCATATAGTCATCAGCCATTTACATGGAGATCATTTTTATGGGCTGGTTGGTTTGTTAGCTACCATGAATCTCAATGGTCGCACCGAAGATCTACATTTATATGGTCCCCCTCACCTCTCTGATGTCATTACAAGCCAATTCCGCTGTTCTGAAACCTGGCTTATCTATACAGTTCATTTCCATGTGTTAGACCCTGTCCAACAGGTTATATATGAAAATGATGTAATGACCGTTTCTACCATTCCACTTAATCATGGTATTCCCTGCACAGGTTTTTTATTTCAGGAAAAAACACGTAAACGCAGAATCAAAAAAGAAGCATTGCCAGAATACATTTCTCCACATCAGATTAAACGTCTGAAAGAAGGAAAAGATCTTTTTGATGAGAACGGAACACTCCTCCATCATAACTCAGATCTTACACTTTCACCCAGAAAGTCACTTAGTTATGCATATTGCTCTGATACAGCATATTATGAACCTATTTTAGAACAGATCCATAATGTCGATCTTTTGTATCATGAGGCTACCTTTATGAATTCAGAAGCAGAAAGAGCCTTAAAAACACATCATAGTACAACACATGATGCAGCTCAGATAGCTAAGCTTGCTAATGCAGACAAACTTCTGATAGGACATTTTTCAGCGCGCTACAAAGACTTATTGCCATTACTTGAAGAAGCTCGAAGTATTTTTCCCAACACACAACTTGCAACAGAAGGCACTACTATATCTTTGGCTGATTAAAACATTTTAGTATTTTTAGTGTTAGTAAGTTAGTGTTTCCCACTTACTACAGTTATTATTATTTAACCTATCTTCTGATCCTTGAATACCATTACCCAAATTCAGCCTGACACACAAAAAAAACAAAATCTCTTTATGGTACTGAGTGGCATTTTTCTTACAAATGCCATTATCTCAGAAATCATTGGAGCAAAGATGTTTTCACTGGAAGCCGTCTTTGGTTTTCCTCCTGCTCAAATTCCGATTGGAAGTTTCAAACAGGATTTTAATCTTCCAGCAGGAGCACTCCCCTGGCCTATTGTATTTATCACCTCAGATATCATCAATGAATATTTTGGACCGAAAGGCGTAAGACGGATTAGTTATCTGGGAGCGATTCTTATTACCTATGGGTTTCTTATTATTTTTGTCTCAACCCATTTACCACCTGCGCAATTCTGGTTGGATGTCAATAAAGGAGATAATAACTTTGATATCAATTTTGCCTTCTCAAAGATTTTTCGTCAGGGTCTCAATATTATTGTAGGATCTATAACTGCTTTTTTATTAAGTCAACTTCTGGATGCCTATGTCTTCCAATACCTAAGAAATATCACAGGGAGTAAAAGAATCTGGTTGCGGGCAACAGGATCTACTATAATCTCACAGTTAATAGATAGTTATGTAGTTATTTTTATTGCATTCTATGTATTTGGTAACTGGTCTTTTGCACAGGTTTTATCAACTGGTGTGAATAGTTATTTATATAAGGTAAGCATGGCATTATTGCTTACACCAGTATTATATATTGCTCATATAATTATTGACAAATATTTATACTCTAAATCTGAAGGCTAAATCAGCAGCTTTGAAGGAGACTCATCTAAAATGTATGTACAACCATCCTTCAAAGCTGAATTTTTGCTTACACATAGTTCGCTGCAAAACATCTTCAGAAAAAGTAAGGCAGGCCCTCTGACCAATGAAGATCATGCATAATATTCACAGCAATTTTTGTTTTGAGCATAACTCCAATCACTTTCTATTTTGACTGGAACTCTGATCATTTTTTCAATTTGAGCATAACTCACAGTAGCTTTATTTCGATCTTAATTTTGATCACGTTGGATGAATGTATAGAAAAATGCGCACCTACCCATTTTTACAGTGAATTAAATGTAAAAGTAAGACTCATCCTGACTCAAGTACACATTCTTAAACAAATAACTCTCTAGTTATAGTGCAGGATAACTTCTGTGTAAAACCAAACACAAGAATTAAGCTCTATGAAGAGATCTTCTCCAGTTATCACATATAATAGCAGTTGCAATTGCTACATTTAGAGACTCAGCACTCCCAAAGCGAGGAATATTGATTTTTTTCGCTATAACAGGTTCCAATTCCGGTCTAATCCCATGTGCTTCATTTCCCATAACAATAACACCTGAGGAAGTGAAATCTGTCTCATACACAGACTTTCCTTCAAGAAACGCACCATAAGAGATAATATCTGATTTATACTCATTCAAATAATTAACCAAATTACAGTAATATAATTGTGTTCGGGTAAATGAGCCCATTGTGGCACTTATTGTTTTTGGATTATAAAAATCCACGGTATCTTCTGAGCAAATTAACTTTTTAATACCATACCAATCTGCTATTCGGATAATAGTACCAAGATTGCCAGGGTCCTGGATTCCATCCAAGGCAAGAAGCATTTCATTAGATTTTGGGAGGAGTATCTGATTAGGTTTCATTTCTGCCACAGCTAATGCAGCATTATTACTCTGAAAAGTCCCTAGTTTCTCCAACTCTTCTTCACTCACAACTTCAACGGCAAAGTTTTTGCTCCTCAATATTTCTGAGTTTTCATCTTTAAATCGTGCAGTTACTAAAACAATTGTTACTTTGTAATCGGATTGTATTAATTCCAGAACACTCTTTCCACCTTCCGTCACAAAAGATTGTTCAAGTTTGCGGTATTTTTTTACTTGCAGAGATTTAATCAATTTTGTCCATTTTTGAGAAAGCATAAAAATCTATTTGTTTATCATTTTGCAATTACGAGCTTCGAAAATAGTATTTTCTGTTATAAATTCGGTATCCAGAACTGGGTATCATCTGCTTGTTTTGATATCGCCTTTATGGCTATTTATTCTACCAGGGTGTGTCTCGCAGGAAAAAGTTATTAAACCTGGTCAGTCCTTGTTGTATAGTCAACATATAAAGGGTAATACGAAAGTATCAGCAACAGAACTAGAGTCTTTTTACAAACAGAGAGCCAACCGAAGATGGCTCAACTTACCCATTTATCCTTATTTATATTTATATCGGTTAGGTTTGAGAACCTATGATCAGGCAAAAGTAGAAAAAGAAATCAATGAGGAACAGGATAGATATACGCAAAAAGTAAGAGCTGCAGGAACAGATTCTATCGAAATTACCCGAATCGAAAGAAAACATGAGAAAAGATTAAACCGTCTCAATCGGCAACTCATTGAAGGAAACTGGCTTATGCGTAAAGGAGAGCCTCCGGTTGCATTTGACTCAACATTAGCGAGAAAAACAACAGAGCAAATGCAAAATTACCTTCAAAGCAAAGGGTTTTTTAGAAGCAATGTATACCTTGAATATACTACTGATACCCTTCAACGTTCCAGAGTCACCTATTCTATTGTAGAAAATCAACGATATTTTATTAGAAAAGCAATCTGGGTTACAACAAATGTAAAAATAGACAGCTTGCTGAATGCAAATGCACCAAAAACTTATATAAAAATTAATGAAGGATACGATGGTGATAAAGTTCTTGCCGAAAGAGACAGAATAGATAAACTACTGAAAGATAACGGATACTATAGCTTTAGCAAACAATATATCAAGGTTGTTCTGGATACTATTCCAGATTCGACTCAAAACATAGACTCAACTTTACGAAATAATTATATCTTTCTCAAAACTATTATTAACAATCCACCTGATGGCTCTACACATAAAGTATATGTAGTTGATGATGTATACTTTACAGAAGATGCAGCCACCAGAGGCAGAGGGCAAAGAGATACAATTTTATTTAATGGAATTCATTACCTGTCCAGAAATCATCGTTTCTCCAGAAAAATAGTAAATAGTAAAATCTTAATTCGACCACACACTCCATATAGTCAACAAAAATCCATTGAAACACAACAATTGTTTGGTAATCTGGATATTTTCAAATTCGCCAATATTTATTACGATACAACCGGAGGTAAATTCAATGCACGGATTTATGCCAGTCCGTTAGATAGATTTTCCTATTCTGTAGAAGCTGGTGGAACAGTAACTCTTGCCAATGGCTATCCAGGTCCATTTGGTAGTACTATATTTAAAGTCAGAAATATCTTTGGAGGACTGGAGGTATTTGAACTTCGAGCAACAGGTAGTGTTGAAGGGGTGGCTGGCTTTATTAGTGAAGGCAACAATAGTATATTGAGCAGTCAGCAATTGAGTCTTACCTCTTCACTGACCTTTCCACAAATACTGATACCAGGAAAGATCAAGTATTTTTTTAGTCCTTATTTACCACAGACGAGAGTATCTGTTGGTTATAATCTAACCAATCGCCCGGATTTTCGCCGATATGGGTTTAAAGGAACATTCAGTTATTTATGGCAGCCTCAACCCCAAAAACAATTCAATGTTACAGTGCTGGAGATCAGCAGGATTTTCTCTGATTACACTAAAAATCCTGCAGGAGAGGCATTAAAGAATGAAATTCTTGATCTTAAAAGTGAAGGAAGTACCTTATGGAGAGCATTTCAAAAAGCATTTGTCTCCAGCATTAATGCCTCCTATACCTATAGTACCAGCAATAACCTGAGACAAAAAGCACAATATTTACGTTTGTTCGCAGAAAGCGGAGGTTTGTTTCTGTTTGTTCCACAAGCAAGGGATTTAATAGGAATTACTCAAAGTGACAGTACAGGTGAAGGGCTTCAATTTTATCGATTCATAAAATTAAACGCAGATTATCGTTTCTTTATTCCTAGTGGACGTCAAAGTACTTGGGCATTTAGAATCAATACAGGATTTGCCAATCCTTATGGACCAGCAGGAACATTACCCTATGAGAAATTTTTCTTTGCAGGTGGTAGTAATAGCATAAGAGCTTGGTCCCCAAGAAGGTTAGGCCTAGGCTCTTCTCCAGACAGTGTTGATGCTAAAGGAAATTATACCTATAAATTTGAACAACCTGGTGATATTATTTTAGAAGCATCTGTTGAATATAGAACCCCTTTGGTGAAATTCAGCAACTTTAACATTGGCATTGCATTCTTTGCAGATGCAGGTAATGTATGGCTTTTACGAAAAGACAAAACCATACCCAATGGAGAGTTTGCGATTGATCGATTTTACAAAGAAATAGCAGTCGGTTCTGGAATGGGATTACGATTCGATTTTTCATTCCTCATTGTACGATTTGATTTTGGAACAAAAGTGTATGATCCAGGACGACGCCCTGCAGATAGATGGGCTGTTACGAAAATATTTGGACCCAAATCCTTTTTTGCACCAGGACAAAGTACTATCAACTTCGGTATTGGCTATCCGTTTTAATACACAATAGCCTATTACTTAATAAACTAATTCCAGTAGATAAATCAAATATTTGAGATCTTACTCAAATAATCCTGCCATTCTGTCAGTTTTTAGTTTTTTTTTATACCTTTGCGGATAAATATGGAATCCCATAAGGAAAATATATTAGTAAGTACACATAGAAAATAAACGGACTACATTATTATATAAAGTGTATGGAACGAGTTGTTCAACAATTGGATATACTAACAGAAACAGATAAAGAAGCCTGTGAAATGCCCCGAATCTCAAAAGAGGAAAACCGGGGTAATTCTCGCAAGATGTATATAGAGAGTTATGGTTGTCAGATGAATTTTGCTGATAGTGAAATAGTTACATCTATTTTACAGGAGCAAGGTTTCGATACAACTTCTGATTTCAATAATGCAGACGTAATTTTTCTTAATACATGTGCTATTAGGGAAAACGCAGAACAGAAAGTTAGAAATCGGCTTAAACACCTGACTAATGTCAAAAAAAATCGCCCGGGAACTTTGATTGGAGTATTGGGTTGTATGGCAGAACGATTGAAATCCAAATTTCTGGAGGAAGAACGTATTGTAGACATGGTAGTTGGACCTGATGCTTACAGAGATTTGCCTCGTTTGGTAGAAGAAGCCGATGGAGGCCAAAAGGCTGTTAACGTATTCCTTTCCAGAGAAGAAACCTATGCTGATATTTCTCCTGTACGTCTAAATTCCAATGGAGTTACAGCATTTATCTCTATCATGCGGGGTTGTGATAACATGTGTTCTTTTTGTGTTGTTCCTTTCACCCGTGGACGTGAGAGGAGTCGGGACCCCCACTCTATTGTAGCAGAAGCCAGAGACTTATTCGCTCAAGGTTATCGGGATGTCACATTATTAGGTCAGAATGTTGATTCCTATAAATGGAAAGCTTCCGAGGAAAGTGAAGAAACCTGTAATTTTGCTCAATTACTAGAGCAAGTAGCATTGGTTCATCCTGATCTTAGGGTAAGGTTTACCACTTCACACCCAAAAGATTTCACAGATGAAGTTCTTCATACAATGGCTAAGTATGAAAATATCTGTAAGTATATCCATTTGCCTGCACAAAGTGGCAATTCCCGTGTATTACAGTTAATGAATCGTACGTATGACAGAGAATGGTATCTGGATCGTATTGCTGCAATTCGCAGAATTCTGGGAGAGGAATGTGGTATTTCAACGGATATGATTGCGGGTTTTTGTAGTGAAACAGAAGAAGAACATCAGGACACGCTTTCCTTAATGGAAATAGTCAAATACGATTATGCGTATATGTTTACCTACTCTGAACGACCCAATACTCCTGCTGCCAAAAAACTGGCAGATGATATACCTTACGAAGTAAAAAATCGTCGACTGAGTGAGATTATTGATATACAACGGAAAAATTCTCTGGAACGCAATAAATTGGATTTGGGAAAAATACATAAAGTACTGGTTGAAGGGACATCCAAACGATCTGAAGATCATCTGCAAGGACGTACTTCTGCAAACAAAGTAGTAGTATTTCCTAAAAAGCACTATAAAAAGGGCGATTATGTACATGTATTTGTGAGTGATTGCAACAGTGCAACCCTGTTAGGAGAAGCTATAGATTAATATAGTCACTGTCGACTACTCGTTTTGCAGCAGAGAATAGGTAAATAAAGGGTACAAACCCAGGTGTATTATTCCTGGGTTTACCTCATTTATTCATTTTTTAATTTCTATGAATTAATGGCATCTATAGATATTCTAAGTATAAAACAACGGTTCGGTATTATAGGTAATTCTCCCCTGTTAAATGTAGCGATTGAAAAAGCGGCACTTGCAGCTCCAACAGACATGACAGTACTTATTACAGGAGAAAGTGGTAGTGGGAAAGAATCTTTTTCAAAAATCATTCATCAACTCAGTAGCCGTAAACATAATCAATTTATAGCTATCAACTGTGGCGCTATTCCAGAAGGAACTATTGATTCTGAGTTATTCGGACATGAAAAAGGGGCATTTACTGGTGCGGTGGATTCTCGAAAAGGATATTTTGAGACGGTCAATGGAGGAACAATCTTTCTGGATGAAATAGGGGAAATGCCACTTGGGACTCAAGCTCGTTTGTTGAGGGTGCTCGAAAATGGAGATTTTATTCGCGTTGGTTCGTCTAAGGTACAAAAGACAGATGTTCGAGTGGTGGCAGCTACTAACGTTAATCTGCTTAAAGCTGTCGAAAAAGGTTCCTTTAGAGAAGACCTATATTATCGTTTGAATACAATTCCAATATTTGTTCCACCTTTACGTGAACGTGGAACTGATATTGTGCTGTTATTCAGAAAGTTTGCCTCTGATTTTGCGGAAAGATATAGAGTTAAGCCAGTTTCACTCACTGAAGATGCATCACTGTTACTTCAACAATATCGCTTTCCAGGTAATATTCGGCAATTAAAAAATCTTGTAGAGCAAGTCTCTGTACTGGAAATTGAACGGGATATTAATTCTGAAAAATTACGCACTTATATTCCTCAGGATCAAGGATCATCAGTTCCGACCTTATTTAAAGGATCTGAAGGTCAAAATTTCACAGAAAGAGAACTTTTATATAAGGTATTGTTTGATCTCAAACGAGATGTCACAGAATTAAAAAAGTTGTTCTATGATACTGTTTCTGGTGGGAATGTAAACCGGGAAGTTATAAAACAACATGCGGATCTGTTTCGGGATATTGAAGAGGAACCTGAATTTTCAACTTCTACTCCTACTCCCAAACCCATTTACCTGGATTCTGCTAATGATGAAGATGATGCAATTGAATTAGCACGGATCGAAGACATTTCGCATGAGACAGAAGATGACTCGCTGGATCTTGAGAAAAAAGAAAAAGAGATGATTATTAAAGCACTTCGGAAGAACAGAAATAAACGAAAATATGCGGCTAAAGATTTGAATATTTCGGAACGAACGCTTTATCGAAAAATCAAACAATACCATATTGAATAAGTACCTTCTTACTACTACACTTATATTCATCTGGATTTTTGATTTTCTTACTAGTTCGGATTATGATAGGAAAGATCAGTCTCATTCTCTTAGTATTTGTTACAAGTGTTCTGTTTATTGTTGGTATTATCTCATTATTGATAGGCATTTTAAAGAAACATAATCGTAAGATATATATCGTACGAGGATCGATACTAAGTTTCATTTGTATAGTTATCCTGTTAATACTCTATGTGTTTACCAACTCCTTTTCAATGCTTCTTTGATAATTTGGCACATTATTAGCGGATTTTCAGAAAACGATCTAAAGTCTATGCATTCTACGTATTTTCTCTTTTCCGGTAAGAGGCTTTTTATGATTTTGACAACTCTTATTCTGGTTCCATTAAATGGATGTAAAATCTATTCATTTTCAGGAACTACAATGGATTTTACTAAAGTCAAAACAATCTCTATTAATGTCTTTTATAATAATGCAGGCAATGGGCCAGCAAATATGGCACAAACCTTCACAGAACGAATGCGTGATTACTATCAAAATAATACGCCATTAAAAATAGTTACTACAACCAGCGATTTGCATATCGAAGGTTCTATTGTTGGATATGAAGTAACTCCTGTTGCACCAACTGGAAATCAGGGAACTCAGGTACAAGCTTCATTGCAACGTTTGACAATGCGTGTACAGGTGAAATATGTTAATAATCAGGATGAAGAGCAAAACTTTGATCAGCAATTTTCAGCCTATGAAGATTTCGCTCAGGGTACATCTTTATCACAAGTAGAAAGTAGTCTAATCACGACTATCTCTGATAGGATTGTATATGATGTATTTAATAAGTCTGTAGCAAACTGGTAAATCTTATTACACGTTTTACTTAAGTTTTACAGGTCTATTTCTGTTTATAATAGAAATACTGTATCTTCGCCTTTGCTTTTCCAACTTTTTATTCAGTGAATAAAGATACCTTTTTACGATTAGTACAAAATCCGCATAGTATTTCAGATGATGATCTGGAAAAACTGGAAGATGTAACCAAAATTTTTCCATATTGTTCACTGGCATATATGCTTATCGCTCAAGGTCATTTTGAGCATGCTAGTATGTTGGCTTCACAAAAACTGAGACAAGCAGCAACCTATGCACTGGATCGTGAAACACTCAAAAATCTTTTAATTGGTGAAGACTTTCTTGAGAAAGCAGAAAAACAAAAAGAAACACCAGCGATAGTAGTTGGTACAAACAAGCCAGAATCTCAGGAAAAAACTACGCCAGAGTTAGATGCATTAATGAGTGAATCCTCACGCGTATACATGCATGATCAACTTCTGGAGCCAGTGATTAAAACCCGTCAGGATGATCGTTTCAAAATACTGGACTCAACGGATGAAGAAACCCCCGCATTACAATTAGGACGTCTTAATGAAGATGAGGCTGTTGTAGAACGATTTAGCCAGCGACTAAAGAAAAGTGTGCAACGAGATATTATAGACAGCTTCATAAAATCCGAACCTCGTATTTCTACACTTAACTTAGGGGAAAAAGATGCTTTTACAGATCGTGACTTATCAGAAAAAAGCACACGTCCACCAGAGATTATCAGTGAAAATTTAGCCAATATTCTTATCAAACAAGGCAAAATTGACAAGGCAATTGAAATGTACGAAAAATTAATCTTGAAATTTCCACAAAAAAAATCGTACTTTGCATCCCGAATTGAAGATTTGAAAAATTTATAGAAATTACCAATCACATTTTATATTTAACTAATACACAAACATGTTCTGGGTTATCATTGGTATCATTGTTCTTCTTTCTGTATTATTAGCAGCTGTTATCTTATTACAAAATCCTAAGGGTGGGTTGGCATCTGGTGTAGCTGCAAGTCAGCTAATGGGTGTAAAACGCACATCTGACTTATTAGAAAGATTAACATGGGGCTTTGCAATTGCAATTATGGCACTGGTTCTTTCTACAGCATTTGTTGCTCCTACAGGTCAGGCCACCAATGAAGATGGCACTGTGAATATCAAAAGAAATCGTACGAAATCAGCTCCTGCTATCCAGCAACCTGCACCTGCTCCACAACCAGCAACTCAGGATACAGCTAAATAATAAAAATAGATTATAAAAAGAAAAGCCTGGAATGTATATACATTCCAGGCTTTTCTTTTTTTTGCATCATTCAGGCTGCAGTAGTGATATATCTTATCAATAGCCGCTTGGCAACAGGCAACATGGTCTCATCCAGTGGACAAGAAATCTGAGAAGCAATGAGATAAGTTGCCGGATTAGCCATTACCTGATGTTTACGCGAAATTTCCACTTTTAGGTTTTCAAACGTGACATATGTACTTTTCCGCACTGTCTCCAGATAAGAAGTATGTATGCCTCTGTATTTTTCAAACGTATTCTCAAATAGGGAGATTTGATAATGATACACCCGTGTGTCGTTTGTCAGATGTTCATATAAAAAAAGAAATCCTTCATCTGTTCGTAAAGAAGTCAAACCAATAGGAGATATTTGCATCTTCTCTTCAATAAACTCATATACACTTTTTCCAGCATGCAATGTCTCCTGCAACTTAGGCATTGCAAACTCCATAATCGCTTCTAATTCTGCCATTAGTGTATCATCTTGCACAATCTTCTCATATGTAAGGTGCAATTTTTCAAAATCTGCTTTGGAAACTTTCTTTGGAAAGTTCTCGTAGATAAGTTTTTTGTCAGTTTTAATAGTTTTCAGATTCTGATAATGAAAAATTAAATCTGATAGTTGTGGATACAGTTTCTGTTCAGTAAAACATTGCTGTACATGTTTCAGATAAGCTAATAAAACGTACTGTTTGTACTCAAGGTCTATAAGACCTTCTGTGAGCCAGTTTGCAGAAAGTGTTTGCATAGGCGTTGATTCATTATATGATTCTCTATTTTTTACTACAGGTTAAGTAATAACGTACCTATTTTCTTTGCTTATTGTTAACCTAAGTTATTAAAATATGACAAAAAACACAAGCTGACATGTCAGTTTTGGTACATATGTCAGCTTTGTCAGAAAAAATGTCATACTTAATACTAAAATAGTATCAAAAGTGTGCCAGTATGATTAATTCTGTGAAGAAAAATAGCAGAAACCTATAATTGGCATTAAAAGTGTTATATCTAAAGCGGTTTAACAAATAAAGATTGCTTCTATATTTAACCATTTCACATTCCTTTTTTAATTTTTAAACAAATATGGCTAACGTTAACGTAAAACCGCTTGCAGATCGTGTTCTGGTTGAACCGGCTGCCGCTGAGGAAAAAACAGCTTCTGGTATCATCATCCCTGACACTGCGAAAGAAAAGCCACAAAAAGGTACCATTGTAGCCGTAGGAAACGGTAAAAAAGATGAGCCTCTGACTGTAAAAGTAGGCGATACGGTTCTATACGGTAAATATGCTGGTACTGAAATTACCGTTGAAGGCAAAGACTACCTGATCATGCGTGAGTCTGACATCTTTGCAGTTATCTAAGTGTAACAACAAATACTACTTATTACTCAAATAGGTAATCTAGTTACTCAAATAGGTAATCTAGCTTTTGTTTTCGACATCCATTCAATTCTTTCATTAACCTTAAACTATTAAGCGCATTATGGCTGCTAAACGTATATTTTTTAACACTGACGCAAGAGATCGTTTGAAAAAAGGGGTAGATACTCTGGCTGATGCAGTAAAAGTAACCCTGGGTCCAAAAGGACGTAATGTTATCATTGACAAAAAATTTGGTGCACCTTCTATCACTAAAGACGGTGTAAGTGTTGCAAAAGAAATCGAACTGAAAGACCCTATCGAAAATATGGGTGCACAGTTGGTAAAAGAAGTTGCCTCTAAAACTGCTGATTCAGCAGGTGACGGAACAACAACTGCGACAGTTCTTGCACAGGCAATTTTCAATGCTGGTATTAAAAACGTAGCAGCTGGTGCAAATCCAATGGATTTGAAACGTGGTATTGACAAAGCGGTAGCTGCTGTTGTTGCTCAATTGAAAGAACAATCTAAGGCTATCAACGATAACAAAGAAATCGCTCAGGTAGCTACTATCTCTGCAAACAATGATGCCGAAATCGGAAACATGATTGCAGATGCAATGAATAAAGTAGGTAAAGACGGTGTCATCACTATTGAAGAAGCTCGTGGTACTGAAACTGAAGTTAAAACAGTGGAAGGTATGCAGTTTGACCGTGGTTATCTATCTCCATACTTTGTGACTAACACAGAGAAAATGGAAGTTGAACTGGAAAAACCATTTATCCTGATCACTGAGAAGAAAATATCTTCAATGAAAGAAATTCTTCCTGTTCTGGAAGGTGTTGCACAAAGTGGTCGACCATTATTGATTATTGCTGAAGATGTAGATGGTGAAGCTCTTGCAACATTGGTAGTAAACAAAATCCGTGGTATCCTACGTATTGCAGCTGTAAAAGCTCCAGGATTCGGAGACCGTCGTAAGGCAATGCTGGAAGATATCGCAATCCTGACAAACGGAACAGTGATTTCTGAAGAGCGTGGATACAAACTGGAAAATGCTACTCTGGAATACCTGGGTCAGGCAGAAAAAA
The DNA here is from genome assembly GCF_030068545.1 of Xanthocytophaga flava. Classification (NCBI taxonomy): domain Bacteria; kingdom Pseudomonadati; phylum Bacteroidota; class Cytophagia; order Cytophagales; family Rhodocytophagaceae; genus Xanthocytophaga; species Xanthocytophaga flava. Next base: position 66,232 of record NZ_JASJOR010000038.1, read on the forward strand.
TCGTTATTGACAAAGATAATACTACTATCGTTGGTGGTAAAGGAGAGAAAGAAGCGATTGAAGCACGCGTAAACCAAATTAAAGCTCAAATCGAAGTTACTACTTCTGATTACGATAAAGAAAAATTACAAGAACGTTTAGCTAAACTTTCTGGTGGTGTAGCTATTCTGTACATTGGTGCTGCTACAGAGGTAGAAATGAAAGAGAAGAAAGATCGTGTAGATGATGCTCTTCATGCAACTCGTGCTGCTGTACAAGAAGGTATCGTTACAGGTGGTGGTGTAGCTTTAATCCGTGCAATTGCTGCTCTAGACAAAGTAAATACTATCAATGAAGATGAAATAACTGGTGTAAACATTGTTCGTCTGGCTCTTGAGTCTCCATTACGTACAATTGTTTTCAACGCAGGTGGTGAAGGTTCTGTAGTTGTTCAGAAAGTTCGCGAAGGACAAGCTGACTTCGGATATAATGCTCGTGAAGATAAATACGAAAATCTGATCGCTGCAGGTATCGTTGACCCAACTAAAGTTACTCGTCTTGCATTGGAAAACGCAGCTTCTATTGCAGCTCTATTGCTCACAACTGAGTGTGTAGTTGCAGAAGAACCTGAGAAAGAAAAAGCTGGAATGCCTCCAATGGATGGTGGTATGGGCGGCATGATGTAATTAACCAATCATGTTAGCTATACGAACCCCTCCATCTCTAAATGGAGGGGTTTATTTTTAGGACATTTTGAATCGTGAGCTTCAAAAGTAGCTAACTCATAAAATCTCCGTCAATATTCCTATCTCTCAAAATAGGCTTCCCACTCTCCTGCTAGTGATTCTATCATAATTTTCCCCTCTACATTTGCAATCATAAATTCAGGTAAAGAACTCAGTCCATAGCGGCCAGCCAGAATACCTGTACAAACAGACGCTACTGAATCAACATCTCCTCCAAGGTTAATCGCAAATCTTAGCCCTGCAAAAGTGTCATTTATATGTTTAAGTATATATAAAATACAACCTGCTGTTAACATTGCATCTGAAGGAACACCTTTGATGCCTGGAAGAAACCGAGGTGGTTGAATTGGTTGAGGACCACAAAGTATCTGATATTGTTCTTCCAATAATTGCTCAGGACCTGGTAGATTATTGATATCTTGTAATAAGAAATCTGTTTCTGTATCTAACCCTTTGACATGTTCCTGGCAATAGAGTATTAATTCTGCTGGATTACCTTGTTTTACAAGAAGATAATATGTAGCACGAGCTATCAAAATACTTGCAACTCTTGCTTTGGGATGAGGATGAGTGGCATTTGCATTGATGATAGCATACGAGTCGATTTTATTTTCTGGTAATAATCCAAATGGAATAGCACGCATAACAGGTGCATTACCCGGGTAGGTTGTATTTCGTTGAAAATCTCTCACTTCACGTATTGTTCTCTCGCCACTGTACACCCATCGCATAGAACCATGACCATTACGTCCATATCCTTTTTGCTTTACACCTTTCAAAAATTCATTTGTCCAATAAGTTATCAACAAATCCTGAGTAAACTCTTTATGAGAAAGCAGAGCATGAATTACTCCTAATGTCATTTCTGTATCATCTGTATAATCCCACGCTGTGTAATTTCGGGTAAAAATATCAGGTTCGTTAGCAGATGCACGTATAAGATGTCGAGCATTTACAAACCTGGAGAAATCGACATTGTTTCTGATCCAATCCCTGTCCATAAATTCAATACCTGCGCCAAATGCATCGCCAATGGCAACACCCAATAAAATATCCTGAAAATTAATAGGCTTCATATACGATATATTCAAAAATAAAGACCTTCACTTAGTAGTGAAGGTCTTATATATACAAATATGAAAATCATTATTCAACTCCACCCATCCATTTTTTGATTGGTTTAGAAAATACAAGTAAGAATAAACCAGAGCCCACTCCCAGATAAACTACTGACATAAATAAATCTGGCATTTGCTGAACATTATCTTTATCAAAATTACCGGCAAATAAACCTGCAAATAGATTTCCCAATGCAGCAGCCACAAACCAAACACCCATCATTTGACTTACAAATTGTTTGGGAGCTAACTTTGTATAGGTACTTAATCCCACAGGACTTAAACACAGTTCTCCTATTGTGTGTAGAAAATAAGTCATGATGAGCCATGTAAATGCAGCTTTTTCTCCAGAAACAACAATCTTGGCAGCAAATACCATTACCAGAAAACCTAATCCCATCAGAATAAGTCCCAAAGCAAACTTGGCAGGCACATTAGGATTTAAGTTTCTACGTCCTAAATTAATCCATAGAGCAGCCATCAAAGGCGCAAAAATAATGATAAATATTTGATTAAAGTTCTGTAACCAGCCCGCAGGCACTTGCCAACTCCCAAGAAAATCACGATCTACATAACGAGAAGCAAAAAGATTCAATGAAGATCCTGCCTGTTCAAATCCAGACCAGAAAAGGGCCGCGGCAATAAATAATACCATTAAAACAACAACCCTTTTTCGTTCAACTAAAGACAGATTACCTAAAATTAAGATATAAAAGAAATATAAACACGAAATACCTATAATAATCCACTTCATAACCTGTGCCAGTCCTTGAGGAGAATAGGCATTTATAACATGAGTCAGGTGTAAAACAATTAATAAAATTGCTAAAGCACCGAGTATAACAATAACAGACAAAATTGTTTTGAATGAAAATTTAATTTTTTCCTTGGGTTCATTTCCATATTGTGATAAATGTTTCTGTCCCTGAAATTTGAATATGACAAGACCAATAAACATCCCAACAGCAGCAGCTCCAAATCCCCAGTGCCAGTTTACTTTTTCTCCCAAAAACGCAACAACAGTCTGGCCTAAAAATCCACCTAAATTAATACCCATATAAAAAATGGAAAATCCTGCGTCACGTCGACTTCCACCTTCAGGATAAAGTTCTCCTACAATTGAGCTAATATTGGGTTTTAGTAAACCTGTACCAATTGCAACAACTGCCAAGCCGCAAAAAAACACAACATTATCTCCAGGAATCGCCAAAATTATATGTCCAAGCATAATAGTTATGCCACCATACCAGATAGTTCTTCTTTGTCCAAAAACACTATCTGCCAGCCATCCACCAGGAAGTGACAAAAGATATACAGAAGAAGTATATAATGCATACACAGCTGCGGCTTCTGGTGCAGAGAGTTCCATGCCGCCTTTTGTAGCAACTTCCGTCATGAACAGGATTAATATAGCCCGCATTCCATAATAACTGAAACGTTCCCACATTTCTGTAAGGAATAGCACATATAAACCAGCAGGTTGTGTAAATTTTTCTTTTCCGGTGGCGGTTGCCATAAATTGATTTGTTTGGTTTAAAGATGAAGTATGTTTTGCACTCGAAGATAAACAAAAACGATTCCAAAATTAGTGAAAAAAGACAGACACTGCCTATTTTACAATAAATACAATCGAAAATTTGACAAATATCATAATAAGATTTTGTCTTCTTTCAGAATACCGTACGAAAATTCACTTACCTAACATTCTCATTTTTAAGAAATTGATCTTTTAAATTAATTGATAAAATCTATTGGAACACTTCCAAACAGTTCAAAGGATTTTCCCGATCTACAGATTTTTTCAACTAAAATTATAAATCAATAAAAACCTGGCTGACCAGGTAGGTTTAGCATGTTCGAGAGACAACAAAATCTAATTCGCAGAAATAGGAAAGCAAAAGGAGATATACAGAAGATTCATTAAAAACTCATAAGCTGTTTCAGACAAGTTCTGAGTTTTACTTTCACAAAATCAAAAAACTTATTTAACAAGTAATTTTACCCACAACAAAACACTCATTACTAATCACTTAGCCACACTAAGTTAATTTTTTTTCATACAATACATATTCACTTTCCTGGACCCATTTTTTGCGTACACACTGAAAACCATATTTTGCATAGTAGTTAACTAAAAACGGATTATTAGCTAAGCAATCCAATCGAAATAAAGATTTATTATCGGATTGGGCTTTAGCTGTAACCCAATCCAATATCTGTGTTCCTATACTCTGACCTTGAGCTGTTCTTGCAACTGCTAGTGTATGTAAATATAAAGCAGAAGCATCGTCTTCTCCCCAGAAAGCAGGGTCACTGGTAAGTAAACGAAATGTAGCTACGATTGTAGTGCCTTGTGTTACTATATAAAAATGTTGATTCAAAATCTCTGTCTGAATCCAGTAATCAGAAAATGCGTTATTCCATTGAGACAATCCTCTGGCATACAGCCATTTTTGCACTTCCAATAAAAGATTCTTTACAATCGATGTTTGTTCCAGGATAGCTAAATCAAAAGTAAGCACGATATAAAAAGTATAAATAGAACCTCTGTAAATACAAGAGTGTATTTCATGCATAGTCAATTTTACCATTCTGAATTTAATAAGAATCCAGAATGGTAAACCAACTCATTTTGACCATACTCTTCTTAGAAAACGTAACCAATTTCCGTGCATCACATTCTGAATATCCGTATCAGTATAACCTCTTTTTGACAATAAATCAGGGATCTTTTGGAGATCTGCAATAGTTTCCAAATCATAAGGACATTGTTCTTTACCAAATGCACCATCTAAATCAGAACCTATACCAATATGTAATGCATTTCCTGCCAACTGACAAATATGATCCAGATGGTCAATCATCACTTCCAGATTACAATTTGTACTTTCCGGAGTAGATTTTCCTCTCACCCATCCGGGTACCATCATCCATGCATCTAAAGCACCGCCAATTACAGCATCTCTGCTAATCAATTCCTTAATCTGTTCGTCACTGAATTGTCTATTATGATTTACCAATGCTCTGCAATTATTATGACTTGCCCAAACTGCTCCATGAAAATGATCCATAGCTTCCCAGAAACTATCATCGCATAGATGTGTTGCATCCAGAATAATATTAAGCCGTTCCATTTCTTTGAGAAGTTCGCGCCCGTTGACACCAAGTCCGCCAGTCGCATCTGTTCCCTGGGCATATCGTCCTGGTCCATAGTGGGCAGGGCCGATGGCGCGTAATCCATAAGTATATGCTCTTTCCACATGCTGAACAGTTACTAATGAATCAGCACCTTCCAGACTTAGAATATAACCAATTGGCTTTTTCTCACTACTTTCATTCCCATTCCAAACGTTCAAATGTGCTTCCAGCGTTTCCAGATTATGTATTTGTACCATTTGTCCCTCCTCTTCCATAGCCTTATACCAGGCAACCTGAGCCTGTGTCTGAGCCCATGCCTGTTCCGGCGAACTCCAGCCAGGAAGTGGATTGTCGGGTGCAACATATCGGGCAATCTGTGTTGCTACAACTAATCCTACATTTCCTTCCCGCAACTGTGGTAACGATACAGTTGCCTTAGCCCGGTCCGGCTTGTCGGTCATGCCAGTTTCTCGCTTCCGGATTGTATCAACTGTCTGGCGGATATCTCTATTCCATTCCATGGCATTCATACTTAAATCCAGGTGTGCATCTATTGTAAACATAGTATTTCTCAATCTTAAAATTTTAAGCCAATTTAAAAAGGCTAAAAGAGAGACCTTTTAGCCTTTGATATTCGTAAAAAAGAAACCTTAATAATGAATACTTCGATCACGGGCTATTGTTTTCCAGGTATCAGCCTGTATTCCATTTTCAATGGTATATGCTTTTTCATATAAAGCACATGTTGGACACACATGATAAGGTAGTCCATACAGGACATCACCTACCTGATAAAAATGTCCTTCACCAGCTTCAAGTACTAAATGTTCTTCACTTTGCCCAACAGGTTTTAGATCAGGAGCATTAACAAAATATACTCTTCGGGTAAGTTCATTTTCAGCTGCAATAGATTTGTGTCCCAAATCCACACAAATACGAGAAGGACTTGGTAAAGACACTACCCGTGTCACAACTAAGGTAGCCGTGAGAAAAGGCTGTTCAGGAAACGAACTCTGATATCCTTTATCCCAATACACAAATGTACCAGGACTACACTCGACCCGCTCATTTGCAGAGTGAACCGGAAATGTCGGACTTCCACCTGCAATAATTACAGGCTTTTCATACCCTTTCATTTCAAGCTGATCACATATATCCAAAACAGGTTGCAGTGCCTCAGCACATAATTGCTTTCGTATCTCAAGATCTGTTTCACGAATATGCCCATCATATGCATGAAATCCTAATGGTGTAGTGCCTGAAAGACCCGCTAAGATTTCATATAAGTTGAAGGCATCCTGATCAGGTAAAATACCTGTCCGATTCATTCCAACATTCACATCAATAAATACAGATACCTGAAGTTCTGAAATATCAGCCAGATTTGAAATCATCCGGGCTGACTCAGCATTATCTACTAAACAACTAAAATGAATAGTGGGATATTGCTGAATCAGATGGATTAGTCGATGCATTTTAGGCTCCGTTGGTTGATAAGCCAACAATATATCCTTTGCCCCAGCTATAGCCAGCATCTCAGCTTCCGCAATTGTAGCACACTTGAATTTATGTATACCCGCTTCCAGAAGCAACTGTGTTACTTCTATAGATTTATGCGTTTTTACATGCGGTCTCAGACGGTTTGTGTCTGAAACAAAATCTTTAAGTACTGTGATATTATGCTTTACACGATCAGGATATACTACCAATGCAGGTGAATCCAGCTTGTCAATATCCTTGATTACATACCATGGTTCATTGCTCATGTCTTAAGCCAGTTCGAATAATGCTTCAATCTCTACCGGAATATTATCAGGTAAGGTACCCATACCTACTGCACTACGCACACCTATGCCATTTTCTTCTCCCCATATTTTAGCGAATAACTCACTACAACCGTTAATTACATATGGATGACGTTCGAAATCAGAAGTACAGTTTACCATACCTAAAATTTTAATTACCCGTTTTACCTTATCCAGGCTACCTACATGTGTTGTAATGGTGGAAAGAATAGTCAATCCAACTTGTCGGGCAGCTAATTTACCTTGCTCAATATCCATATCTTGGCCTATACGACCGATAATCAGGCTTTTATCATCCTGCACAGGTCCATGTCCGGATACATAGAGATATTTTCCATCAATAAGATAGGGTTTGTACACTCCTAGCGGTAGTGGTGCAGGAGGAAGAGATAGTCCCAGCTTAGCAAAGGCTTGGGAAGGTGTCAATTCTGTTATTAAATCTGTCTGCATAGGAATAAAAATATAAATAATAGAATACAATGTATAAGGCAACAAAGCAAAGGAAAAATTTTTACTCAATCTTTACTGGAATCACTATTTTTTAACTATTCATTTTAATTAGTAGTTAGAGAAAACTATCCAGTATAAGCACGCCGAATAATCCACAAAACGAAACAATTGTTTCCATCAGCGACCAGGAGCGAAGTGTATCTTTTAACGAAAGATTGAAGTACTCTTTAAACATCCAGAAACCAGGATCATTTACATGAGAAAACATCAGACTGCCAGCACCAATAGATAATACCATAAGGTTTGGATTAACATGTTGCTGCACAATCAAAGGAGCTACCATACTGGCAGTTGTGAGTCCGGCAATTGTGGCAGAACCTATGCATACCCGAATAATAGCTGCAATAAGCCATGCCAATACCAGAGAAGGCAGAGACAGATATTGCAAACTATCAGCAATCTCTTTACTCACCCCACTTACTGTCAAAATTTGCTTCAAAGCCCCTGCTCCAGCAATAATTAGAATAATCATTGCCACATCCTTTACCGCACCTTCATAGATTTGCATTACCTGAGAGATAGATTTTCCCTGCCCTACACCCAAACTAAATGTAGCAACCAGTACAGATATAAGCATCACACTAATTGGTTCACCAATAAAAGTTGTTATCTGTACTGGTATACCATTAGGAGCTAATCGAAATGAAAGCGTTATAGTTGCAACAAGTAAAAAGACAGGAAGTAAAGATGTCAAAAAACTATTTGTCTTTCCAGGTAATGATCTTTCGGTCTTCTCTTCTTTTACAAAAGTCTGCAAAGGTTCATTCTGAATAGATTTCAATGTCTTTGAAAAAATCGGCCCAGCTACTATAATAGTAGGAATAGCAATGACCAATCCATAAATCAAGGTTAAGCCCATATTGGCATTAAACTGATTCACCAGTGCAGCCGGAGAAGGATGCGGGGGCAAAAAACCATGTGCAACAGATAAAGATGCGAGCATGGGTAAGCCTATATATACAGCAGGTATTTTGTACCGATATACTACTGAAAAGATTAATGGGATCATTAAGACAAAACCCACGCTATAAAACAAAGGTATTCCAATAATGAAACCTGTGCAGACAAGTCCCCACTGAATATTCTTTGGACCAAACAATTGCATCATGACAGAAGCAATTTGCTGGGCAGCTCCACTTTCAGCTACTAACTTTCCCAACATAGCTCCCAATACAATAATACCAACCAATGATCCCAGAGTATCTCCCATCCCTTTTTGAATTGCACCCACTATTCCCGTTAGTGGCAACTTTAGCAGGAAGCCTGCAATAACAGATACAATCAAAAATGAGATAAAAGCATTTAATTTAGCCCAGCTGATCAATATAATTAGCAGGACAATACAAAATACAACGCTAAGTACAGCCATTACAATTCAGATACAGGTGATTTGTTTTAACAAGTCTGATAATGCAGAAAGACTCATTCCAGTTTTAACTTACTAATCTTTAAAACATTACCTTCTATCTTTAAACCATCCTGATACAATACTGCCCTGTATTCTATCTCATCATAGGAAACGATGTTGTTTTTTACAATTTCCACACTATGCATTCCTTTTTTAGTAATTGGAAATACATCTGTTGATGTCCATTTTGCATTAAATTCTTCATTCAATGTACTTTGTACAGGCCTGTATTCAAATCCAAGCTGAAATTGTTTGCCATTTCCTAAAGCTGTCAGGTTAGCAGTTAACTTTAAATTACCATTTGTCTGTTTTTCAGCCTTTACTGTACCAAAATGTGCTGTTTCTAAAGCAGGTTCAACATTTTTTAATTTAACTACAATCGGATTTGGCCACTTATGATTATTGTAAATACGTTGAGCACGCACTACAGATATTTTTAATCCTTCCGCAGTTTGCTCAAAAGTTGCTTTTCCATTATTCGAAGGTTGGTATTCAACTATATTACCTGTCTGCCCTAAAACACTAATCTCTGTTTTTGCAGTTGCCTTTACAGATTTTAACACAAAGTTTCTTCGTTCACCACGTGGCCATTCTGGCATATTCCGTATGTAAGCATACACTGTGTTTTCATCTTTCTTTTTGGTAAACCAGATATCACCTTCATTTTTTATAATCCATGGACGAACATTATGTATTGCTTCCTGATTAATAAAATGCCAGGCTCCTATTTCCATCAGGCGTCCTTCTTGTCCTTCATTTATATTGCCCCACTGAGTAGGTCCGACATTCAACAGGTAAGATCCGCCTTTTGCACGAGACTCGATAAGAATGTCAATGAGTTCTGTTCCTGACTTATAATGTTCATTTGTTGGTTTGTATCCCCAATCTGTCCCCATTGTCATACAACTTTCCCAGGCAGTAGTTAATGTCTCTCCAGGTAGCTGTTGCTCAGGTGTGGGTAAGACCCCTCTGGTAACCAAACAATTCGGTTGATATTTCCAAATCGCTTGTTTTACTTCTTCCCGTAAAACGTCACTATCTATAAAAAACAAGTCAACCTGGCCATATTGAGTCATTAATTCTTTGCATTGTTCCAATACAAACGCTTTGTATTTCTCCTGAAATGGTTTTGCTTTTTCCCAATGATCATCACGGGTTATATCCTTCATGCCATTCCGATAGGCAAAGACAAAATCTTCCGGTGAATAGTAAAACCCTACTGCGATCCCCCACTTGTGGCAAGCATCTACATACTGTTTGACAATATCTTTCTGGTAAGGTGTATGCATGACATTGAAATCTGTAGTTTTAGTATCCCACATACAAAAACCAGCATGATGCTTAGTGGTAAACATGATATACTTCATCCCCGCATTCTTAGCCATTATCACCATTCGTTCAGCATTCCAGTCTGTGGGATTGAAAGTCTGTGGTAATTCGTGAATATATCTTTCTATATAATCTTCTGATGCGCCTACCAGAGAATGACTGATTACCAAGCCTAACTGTACATCCATATTCCAATGAATAAACATACCAAACCCTGCATCTTTTAACCACTCCTCTCTTTCTGGTTTGTTAAGATTGGCTCCTGTTATCTGAGCGTTGGTAATACCACAGAAAACAAAAAGCAAAATCTCAAAAAGTCCGAAAAATCTCATAAAATCCTAAAATAGGTAATAAGTGAATTGAATATTTGTAGAAGCTGATCAGTGATTCAGCATCTAGTTAACATAAGTTAAAATATAAATACATTCTAAATAGTTTAGTATTAATTGACTTCAAACTCATCCACTAGCAACCAGGGCCTTCCCCCTGCACCATATTCTCCAGAAGGAATAATTGCCTGGTTAATAGCTTTGATTCTAATATATCTTGCTTTAAGAGGTTGTTGTAGAATCGCATGTACTGGATTGATTCCGTTGATAGGAAAGTTGGTATGAGTATATACCTCTTTAAAAGATTGTCCATTCTCAGAAACAGAAAAAACAAGTTGAATAGGTGCCCACATTCGTTGCCAATGATATACCAATACATTTACCTGTAAATCTGAAACAGTTTGTATAGTTTGCAAGTCTACCTGGACTTCAACGTTTGTGTCCTGAAAACCTAACCACTCTCCAGTATTGTATCGGGCTGTACCCTCTATCCCGTTCACAGCTGTCAGGTTAGTAACAGGCTTGTAATTTCCTTTGGGTGCGGGTGTGAATGAAACAGGTTTGCCAGTGGATTTACTGATATGAAATTCTTTTTCAAACACTCGTCCCTTTTGTTTTCCTTCAAAAAACACAGCAGCTCTGACTGTTTCAGATTTTACAATTTCGATTGGTCCTTTATACTGTAAACTTGAAATACTTGGATTTGAACCATCAAGAGTATAGTAAATTTCAGACTTTGGCAAAGAAGTAGACAAGTGAAGTATAGGAGGTTGATTGGTTTTTATTGTAACAGAATCCATAATTTCATCGAACACATCTGCACAATTTATATCATTGGTTTTCAGAATTGCCTGATGGACTCTCACCCGTCTTAGAAAATCTGGATAGTTCTTTTTTTCGGGTTTACTCCAGGCAAGTTCAGCAATAGCCAATGCTCTGGGCAACATCATATATTCAACTTGCTGAGAAGTAGGCATATATTCTGTCCAGATATTTCCCTGAATACCTATTAAATACTTTGCGTCTTCTGGACTTAGATCAACAGGGATTGGCTCATAAGTATATACTTTAGACAATGGCGTATAACCCGCTGCTGCTAAAGGTTCCTGAGGATATAAGGATTGATAGTAATCCAAATATACATGACTCTCCGGAGTCATAATGGCATTATGCTTTTGTCGGATTGCATCTATCCCTCCTTCTATTCCTCTCCAGCTCATTACTGTTGCATCAGGAGGTAAACCACCTTCCAATATCTCATCCCACCCGATAATTTTTCGCCCCTTACTATATACATAATCTCCAATTCGTTTCATAAAGTAACTCTGCAACTCATCTTCGTCCTTTAGATGTTCTGTCTGGATTCGTTTCTGACATTTTGGACATGTTTTCCATTTTGTCTTAACACATTCATCTCCCCCTACATGGATATAAGTTGAGGGAAATAGAGAAATAACCTCATCCAATACATTCTGTAGAAAGGCGAATGTACTATCATTTCCTGCACAATATACTTCATCAAAAATCCCCCAAAATGTCGCTGCGGAATATGGGCCACCTGTGCAACCATATTGTGGATAGGCAGATAGGGCAGCCATGGCATGTCCAGGCATTTCTATTTCAGGAATTATGGTAATATGTCGTTGAGTTGCATACGCAATTACTTCTTTGATTTCATTCTGGGTATAATACCCTCCATATTTTTTCCCATCAAAACGATGAGGAAGTTCTTTTTTGTGTCCAATAAGGGTTTCGTTTCGGTATGCGGCAATTTGCTGCAACAAAGGATACTTTTTGATTTCAATACGCCAGCCCTGATCATCAGTCAGATGCCAGTGAAATTTATTGAACTTATAATAAGCCAGCATATCAACGTATTTTTTAATAAAACTGACCGGAAAAAAATTACGGCTCACATCCAGATGCATACCCCGATAACTAAATCGCGGATTATCTTTGATAAAGCAGGCAGGAATAGTTTGGGATTGGGAGAATAATTGAAGAAGAGACTGAAAACCATAGAACAATCCAGCTTTATCATGCCCGACAAGGACTACAGTATTGGAAGTAATAGCTAAAGAATATCCTTCATGTTCTGTAATCTGTTGAGGATTGATTGAGAACTTTATATAATCTGCCTTACCTTTTTTACGAATGGGCAAGGCAGATTTTGTTAGTATAGTTAATGATTGCTGGAAGAAGGAATAAACCGAGTCCTCAACAGATGGATCTGAGAGAATAATAGTTTTGGCTGTAACTTGAAAAACTCCGGTATGCTGTTGATACAAAACCGGAATTGGGATAATAGGAGGCTCAGCCAGCAAAGCCGACTGAGCCAACAGTTGATTTAAACACCCTAATAATATGCTTACTGTTAAGAAAAGAAATCGCATATTAATCCTTATTAAATTATTTACTCTTTCAATTTATTCAGTGTAAGAAGTAGGAGTTATTTGTTATCCCACCAAATTTTAGTCATCAGATCATCGGCCCCCTGATTGGCTACGGCCTCATTGTAAGATGATCGATTTAGTGTTTGTTCTGATACCGGATACAAAAATCTGCGAAATATCTGACCACCCGTCGCATTGCCTGGATACACATTTGGAACTAAAGCAGGATACCCTGTTCTGCGATAGTTGTTATACACTTCCTGTGCATCAGGAAATATACCCAGCCAGAATTGAGTATATATTTGCGCTTTCTGCTCTTCTACAGAAGCACTGCTATGTAGCGTATGAGCCGTTACATAACTATCAATTCTATCTTGATCAATCACATCAGCAATACCACTAATTAAGTCCCATTGCTTCATAGCAGCCCGAATCCCTGCTTCATACAAATCAGATGCTGTTTCTGTTGTATACCAATTTCTCAAAGCAGCCTCTGCCAGCAGAAAGTCAGCTTCTGCAACAGTGAACAACAACAAGGGTGCATCCACACGTAAAACAGTAGTCTGTTTGGGCTCTGAATAGGTAACAAAATCCCCTGGCTTAGTACCATTAATGGTAGCAGGCATTCCTTTCTGGATACTATCCTGAGAACTGGCGACTCCTTTTACATACACCACAGCCAGCACACCTAATCTGGGATCATTATTAGTTTTTAGCGAGTCAATAAATACCTGTTGATACTTTCCTCCCTCCACATTACTCACCCCATCAGCTTTAATATAATTATCATTAAGCAGTTGCCAGGCTACAGGGTTTTTATTGATATTCTGGCCAGAAGCTGTATAACTCATCTTGGCAATATCGGCATAGTCTCTGATCACACCTCCGGCAATGGCTTTGGTAACCCAACTTTGTGCCGTTGCTTCTTCCACTTTGGTAAGACGCATACCCAATCGAAGCATTAGCGAATAAGCAAACTTCTTCCACTTTTCTACATTTCCTCCATAAATTAGATCAGAAGAACCATAGGTCAACGTTTGTGCTG
>NZ_JASJOR010000039.1:0-79915 GCF_030068545.1 Xanthocytophaga flava
AGGAAAGGATATAGTCTACTGTGTATACACTCTCAGAAAGTAGTACTTTTGCTGCAATGGCTATTTTTAAATGTAGGCATCACAACTAAACCTAAACCTACCTGATTAATATTTGTCCAGCAGTCAGCTCATATTATTTTTTATCAATACAACCACTTGTTTATCAATAAAATAACCTCAAAACAATGCTCTTTAATAAGTTAAACTATCATAGCGAAAGTACTTATTTCTATTTTAATTAGCCATGAAATTGTTCATACTAATTTCATGAACTATCAGGGCTTCTACAAGTAATGATGAAAGGACTAATTAGTTTACCCGTATCCCATCTCTCATATTTTTCGGCTTAAGCATTTTAGCTAGTTCAGGCTCCGTTGATAACTGTTTTTTGAAAAGATATGTTAAGGGCTTATTGTAATAGCTTTTACCAGATATCTTCCCATTTTTTAGTACCAACTGAATCATAGCTGTATGTGATCTCATAGGAGCTATCAGTTGAATAGAATCTTCTTTTAAGTCTGTTATTTCAAATGGTACAGGTTCCCTGTTATCAAAAAGGATGGTTCCTTTCAACATATTGGAGACTTCATAGAAATATAAATAGGCATTATCATATTTTTCTTCTCCATTTTCAATTTTTATCTGCCACAAACCAGTCCAACGCTGATTTAACATCCTGTTAAACAGGAAATGATTTTCATCCTTTTTCTCCTTTAAAAAAATATGAGCAATTTCTACCAATGTCTCATCGGCAAAGTTCACCATTGCGGTATTTGAAGTAAATCCAATAACAAGATTGGATTCAGGAAATAGTAATATGTATGCCTTTGCAGTAGGCATAAATCCTCCATGACCTATAATCACTTCATTATCTGCTGTCTCATACAAAATAAATCCAATTCCAAAACCTGTAGTGTCTTTTTGAGAGGTTAGTTGAGGCGTACACATCATCTTCATCGTTTCTTTACTAAACAATGTGTTTGTTAGTAATGCATTTCCAAATAATACCAGATCATTGGCATTGGAGCTCAATCCTGCACCACCCCAATTGAAACTTAAATCCTGAAAGGGGGCATCCACCCAACTCGCATCAGAAGAATTTTTTATATAGAACTTAGTTATATCTTTGATCCGGTTCACTGGAATCTCACCAAAGGTATTCTTTAGTCCAGCCGGAATCCAAATCTCATCCTGTAAGTATTTTAAAAATGATTTGCCGGAAACGCGTTGAATAATAGCACTTACTATTGAAAAGTTGTAAGAGGAATATTCACATTTCTGTCCGGCAGAAAACAACAAAGGAGCATTAGAAAAAAGCCTCAATGCGTCTTCTACATGAGTATAATGCTCTGTTTTCTCTGACTTGTCAGCCCCATAGTAATGCCGTATTCCAGATTGATGACTTACCAGATGTCTGATTGTAATATGGGAATAGTGTTCTGGTAAATCTGGTAAGTAATAGGTGATGGTTGAATCCAGATGTATTTTTCCTTTTTCAATCAATTTGCCTAGCGCACTTGCTGTAAATAACTTGGATACACTGGCAATTCTAAAAATAGTTGTGGAATTTACAGGTGTTCCCTTGCTAAGATCAGAAAATCCAAAATTCTCAGACCAGCATATTTGGCCATCTACAGCTATTGCAACCTGAGCTCCAGGCAGGCCACTGCCTCGATTTGACTCAGTCACTATTTTTCTGGCCCTTTCTATAGCTCCTCTATATCTTTCTGAGTATACATTGGTACCCTGCCAACTTGAAACTCCATATTTATAATTTCCAATATCTGCATCATACTTGTTGCATGCGGGAAATAACAGCCATAGACTCAAAAGTATAGTATAAAAATAACGTATGTTCATATGACACTTTTGTAACGGGTCAACAGATAATGCATACATAAAAGCAATACTCCTCCAATAAAGCCATAGTAAACATATTCCATGTTCAAAAGATGATTTCCAGTACCAAAGGAATCAAAAGCCAATGCAGAAAAATTAAAAGGATGCCATTGTGCATAAGGAAATCCTGTATATCCAGATCTATTAGTGTATAAAAAAAGAACAAAGGCAGAGACATATCCCAGCAATCCAATAATGATTGCAACAAGTATGGATTTGACATAATAGCTAACGCAATATAGGATAGAAGTAATGCTTGCAGATGCTGCAATAAACTTGCAAGAAGGAATAAATGCCTCAATCCAGTAATTGGTATCCTGAAAGCCTAGTTCTGGTCTTAGTTTTGATAACACATAGCCGCTTAACATGATAAAGGAATAGAATTCCAGCACATTTATGATCAAAATAAAATAGGCAAACACAATTTTTGAAAAGAACACAACTTCAAATGGTACTGATAAAACCCTCAGATTTTTCCATGTATTATTTCTGTGTTCTATATAATTGACATGACATATCAAAAGAATCTGAAGAAAAACGAAAATATGAAAGTAGGGTTTATAGTTAAAGACAACGTACCAACGCCAGGGATTTATGACATCTAATGCATGATCGGCCCAAACAGTCAGAAAAGTAACAGTAGTGATAACTAAAGGTACTAACAGAACAAACCATAGAAGAAAAGTATTTCTGTGTTTTAAAAACTCAGAAATAAATCCATTGCGAAATAGGATCAGATAAGTATGCATCCTCGTTAGGTGGTAAGTGCTAGAAAAGATTTTTCCAGATTTCCAGATTGTTCGATCAACTTTTCCTTTGTTCCCTGAAATTGAATTTCACCTTTATGAATAACAGCTACATTTGTTATGATCTTATCTAACTCATCCAATAAATGTGAGGAAAGAAAAATTGTTTTGCCATGATCTTTATGAAGAGTAATCAATAAATTTCTTAGTTCAATGATACCAAGAGGGTCCAATCCATTAGCTGGTTCGTCCAGAATTAGTAAAGGGGGATCATTAATCAAGGCCATTGCAAGCCCTAACCGTTGTTTCATTCCTACAGAATAATTCCCAACTCGTTTATCGCCTTCTGTACTTAATCCCACTAATTCAAGTGTTTGCTCAATCCTACTATTACTTATCCCTAGTAATACGGCAAGAATTTTTAGATTATTATGGGCAGATAGATGAGGATAAAAGGAAGAATGGTCAATCAGCGCTCCTACCTTATGTAATAACTCTGGTTTATTCTTTGACAACTCTTTTCCAAACAAAAATACAGAACCTTTTTGTGCAGAAAGCAATCCAAGAAGAAGTCGGATGGTGGTACTTTTTCCTGCGCCATTGATCCCTAAAAAGCCAAAAATTGAATTCTCAGGTATCTTAAGATTAAGAGTTCTAAGTATATTCTCTTTCTTATAACCGAAACTCAGATTTTTTGTCTCAATTACATTCATACTCCAATCAGTTACAGGTATTTTTGTAGAAACAGTTTCAACTCTCCTGCCTTCTTCAGCATAATAGATACACTGAAGGCGCAAATTGCTATTAAAACGAGGTCATCCAGAAAGAATACGACAGCTACATTTGATCTGAACAACTTTATAGATAATGCCAGTGGAATCCACAACAAACTGATAACTGCAGTAAGCTCCAATGCGAAGGAAAAGAAGTCTATCATTGTATTATTCATTGAAAGACTTCTCTTTATTGCTTTTAAATAAAAAGGAATAGCTATGGCTAGAATCAGACTGACCCATAATAGCATTCCTAACAATCCTTTACCTTCAAACTCAATGAATAGAAAAATAAAAACGCTGAGTACAGCAAGACTGGTTATGATTGTAAATAGGAACAGATTACGTCTAAGATCGTTTTGCTTTCTGTGTAGAAATATACTGTGATACATAAAAAAGATCGATAAAGAGATACAAACCAAAATCAATCCGGGATTTACACCCGTTGTAAATAAATTGAAAGGAGCAATTAAAAAACTTAACAGGCAACCATAATAAATCAGATTCTTTACTCTACTCCTACCTTCATTTATCAGATGAATAGTTTCCTGTTGAATAGTTATGATTGTAGATTCCCCATGAAGATCATACGATGCACAGCGATAAGCTTCCTCAAAGGAGTATCCTTTGCTCATATATACTTCAATACTACAGAGCAAATGATCCAGTAAATCATTCTCTAGCCCTGGCATTCTAATGCCATTCTGATTAAGATCTTTCTTTATTATGTCTATTTGTTTGTCTGTTAACATAGCTATAGAGAATTAGTAGCTTTTTCCAGAAATAACTGCATCGTTTTAAGAAATCGGTTTAACTCGGTTGTTCTATGTTCTGCTTCTAGCTTCCCTTCTGCTGTAAGTTGATAATAACGTCTGGGTCTGTTTCCGATCAAAACCTCTTCAACGTTGATTAAGCCATCATCCATCAGCTTATGCAACGCAGGATACAGAGAACCTTCTTTTATAATTAAGTCCTCATTGGTCAACTCTTTTACTTTTTGGCAGATTTCATATCCATACATCTTCCTGTCTGGATATAATAACTTCAGGATAATAGGGGTAAGGGTACCTCTAATCAGATCTTTCGAATACATAGATAAACATAGTATTATTATCTATGTATTCAAAGAAATAATTCAAAAAAAATCAGTTGTTACAGAAAGTTGCAGGAGAATATCCAGTTACACTACAAAACAGAAAGCCAGACACTTACTAGAGAAGAAGCTATTTGTATTTATTTATAAAACCTCAAAGCCATCTTCCGGAATTACTCCAAAAGATGGCTTTGGCTGTTAAAAAATCAAAATGAACAGCGATCAGGTAATTCTTAATTTTTGGACTGTTTCTTTTTCAGGTAGTCATCTAACAATTTAATATAATACCCTCCTACTACAGATCTTGCCCGGAATCCTACAGACTCGCCATTGGTAGTTTCATGCCAGTCACTCAATGGAATACGACTAGGACCTTCATTGGCAAAAACATATACAGGATGAAGAATCTGCTGGAAATCCTTTGGTGAATTTGTCAGAGTAGCAGTCCATATAATCCAGTCAGACTTGGTATAGCTTTTCCGGCTATCCAGAGGAAGTCCAAACTTATTTTGTTTTGTCAGATAATAACTGATTTCCTTTTTTGCAATTTCAGGGGAGAATATATTCAATCCCAGCATTTTATCCCATACCAAATTGTATTTCTGGCTCCAGGTCCCTTTTTTATCAAAAGTAAGGCTGTAATGGTCTCCATCCTGAGCCATTTGAGTCCATTTTTGTGCCATATCTTTGGCTAACGCATTGTAGGTTGTAGCAGTACTGGCATCACCCTGCATTGCTGCCAGCTTTCCGTAACCTGCTATTCCCAGAATGGCTTTGATGGATAGGTTAGCATTGTGAGCCAGATGGCCTGCAAAATCGTCTGTACATAGTTGGTTTTCAGGATCAAGTCCCGCTTTTTTCAGGTATTCGGCCCAGGTAGTCAATGCTTTCCAGTGTTTTTTAGCATAGTCGGCATTTCCCTCTACCTCAGCAATAGCAGTGGCCAGAATAAGCATATTACCGCTTTCCTCTACAGGCATGTCTTCTCCATATGTCTGTCCGTTTGCTTGAGGATACGTACCAACATCATGAGCAGCAAAGGGCTTTGTCCACTTTCCACTTTCGGTATAGTAAAAAATAGGGTCCATCATACCCTTCAGCAAAGTCGGATTATATAACAAAAACAAAGGCGCAGATGGGTAAGTTACGTCTACTGTTCCAATAGATCCATTACTAAAGTTTTCCTTTGAGAAAAAGAAAGGTATTCCATCCGGACCCGCTACCAGCTTGTGGGCGGCAATTGCTTGTCTATAGCCTAGTTCACATAATTGTGCGTACTCCTCACCACCAGATTGAAGGGCGTCTTTGTACAATTGCTGATCAAAACTTGTACACTCCTGTATAAGTTGTTTGTATTCTTTCTCCGCAGAAACCAACATTTTCTCAAAGCTAGTTCCTGAGTTTCGTCTCCACCATGCCTTCAAAGGCGTTTTAAAAAACTCTACAGATTGAATGTCATCATAGCCAACCAGTACATGTGTAGAAGCCGGAGTTGTACTTACTTTTCCTAGATTATAGCTAATAGCCAATACCGTTGGTTGGCTACCCACTTCACGGGCCGTCAAGGCATCATCTGTTTTAGGAAGAATTCCTGTCTGAGTAAAAGCAGCATGTGCCTTAGGAGCCTCTGTAATCACAGTAGTTGTTTGTGGTGATTTTCCAGCAGCCACATAGACATACCCCCAATCAATACGAACATTATCCCCTTTCGTCTGTAACATCTTTTGTGACTGAGTACCTGCACTCAGAATATGTAGTGTTTCATTAGACGATCTTTTACCAATTACTGTCTGTTCCGAATTGTTTACTGCTAATTCTGCAGAAGCATCAAAATACAGTTGTACATCATGTGGTTTTCCATCATTGGATTGCACATCAAATGTCACATAGGAAACCGGACGAGAAAGAACGTCGAAATTACTCATAAGTAACGGAGAGGTAAATGTCACTTTCAGATCAACCGGGCCACAAGCAAAGTCATAGATACTTTGAGTAGCTTTTACAATGACAGATTTTTGTATAACAGGCTGAATGGCAACAGAAGGTTTGATTTCATCTGCTAATCCAAAATCCAGATGCTGCCCACCTGCAGTATTAGCACAATGAATAGCAATTAGATTTTTTCCTTTCTTTAGGGAAGATTTAACCTGGTCAGAAAGCTGTATAGCCTTGTATTCATCAGTCCAGCAATTGCATGTATAGGCTTCAACACCATTGATATAAACTTCAACATTGTCGTCATGCTTCAACAATAGCAACAATTTATTAAAGTTAAGATCTTTCAATTCCACCTCTCTTCTTACCCACAGATCATTTGAATTCCATTTGGTTCGCATGGTCTGATCTGCATCTGGTGCAAAACCACCCTGACCTGTCTTCCAGAAAGTCGCATTATAAGTAGGTTTCATCCAGTCTGCACCTGGATTTTCAAAAGTATACTTCACAGCATAAGGCTTTTGAGAACCTGTTGGAACAATAGTCTTACGAGAAGCTATTGGCGCTCCCATAAAATCAAGTGTTTTGCCATCTACCCGTATCTTTCCTGTTAGCCGATGTGGACGCCCCGTCCAATGGCGGGTAGGTTCATCATAAAGTTTATCAGAAAAAGACCATACACTTGTATACGGATCAATGGTAATTAACGGGACAGCAGGAGAACGAAGATCCTGAGCCTGTAGCTGAATGCAAGCCAGGGAGAGTGCTAAACTTGTAAAAACAGAGAAAAACTTGTACATCATTATAAAGTAAGTGATTTAAGGATATGGTTTGAAAAATGAATAGGAAACCTAGTATAAACTTTGATTGTGGTTACACAATCAAAGTTCGATCTTTTGAACCGGAGAAAAAATCATATCTTCTATTCCACTGATTTTTACTCCAATTCGGGCATATACATAATCCTGAGCAGAAGCAGATGAAGGTACAGTCACACTTAAGTTGACATTATTTAGATCTGTGATAGTACTACCTGTTATCTCTTGATCAACCACACGGGTGCTTTTATCTACAAACTGAGTTTTGCTAACATAGAGTGATACATATTCTACATCCTTTGCATACAATATATCTGTAATGATTTTTTCCACGCTACAGGAGGCGGTAACCTTTCTATCACCTGTACTTGAGAACTGTGCATTACGGATCATATAATATGGTAATACTTCAATATCTAATGTCTGGCTCCCTTTAAGATCAACTATAAGTGTATCAGAACCTGTCTGATCATTCTGAAGCATCCTGAAAGGGCCTTGTCCGGATTGAAAAACAAGTTTGTATGTAGACTTAAATAATATAGTCGAATAGGAACCATCCTGAGTAACAGGCACATTAATAGGAATTTTTGTTTGCCAGCCTGGTTCCCATAATTCAAAAATCACATTGTCATAGGCTACATTAATAGGCTCACCATTATATACAATCCGACCTGTCAGATAAGTGTCAGGTGCATCGTAATTATCGAAAGCACAAGAACTTACAGTTGTGATCATCATGATACCAGTAAGATAAAATAATATCTGTTTCATAGAAAGAAAGATTAATTCTGATTGGGGTTCTTAACGATTTTAGGATTGTTGTTTAGGATATCATTATTAATCTGCGAATAATAATTTCCCATGCGAAACCAATCTGCATTTGTGACAGGGCCAGGGACAATCTTTTTGAATACCCACTTACCATCAGTAGGACTTCCTGGATTGTATACTTTATAAGGCCACAAACCAAACGGACGGGTACTGGACTCTGTCGCTTTACCAGGGTTACTGGTTAGGTCTGTACTTACCCCATTCCATACCAAATGAGCTATACGCCAACGTTTCATATCCCAAAGCTGGTGCCCTTCAAACGCCAGTTCCACTTTTCGTTCATGTACAATACGATCAAACGTAATCTGATCAGCAGTAAGTGGTATAGTGAATCCAGCACGTTCTCTTACCTGATTGATGTAGGTTGCAGCCAGGTCGAACTTCTCTAATGCAAAAGCAGCCTCTGCTGCATTTAGCAGGACTTCGGCATAACGATAACGAATCCACCACACATCGCTTTGTGTACCTAACTGTCCAGAGCCTTTAGCTGGATCTAAGTATTTACGTACATAAAAACCTGTTTGTGCACTAAATTCCAGATTATCAATAGGTCCGCTAAAACCTACTACCTGTTGTAGCTCTCCTTGTACTGATAACTTCTTTTTACCTCCCAACACATCTGCAGTGACAACAGAACCATTGGCCAGCATATATCCCCCCCAAATATCTACTTCTTTATTTTTGAATTGTGTTCCTGGCAGAATTACAGTTCCCCACAAACGAGCATCCCGTCCGATAAACAAATCCTGTGGATTGTTAAAATAGGCAACCTGATTATTGGCTCCCAGTAAAAAACCTTTTGAATCGGTTGCGGTAAGTGGAGCAAAGGTATTATCAAGTTTTTCAAACGACTGAACCAGATTCAGTGAAGGGTTCAATCGTCCACCTTGTTGCTCTTCTGCCTGATACCGAGGTTGATTAGATATTGTCCATCCATGCACATGTCCGCTTTTCAGTTTGTAATCTTCTACAAAGATGACTTCAGGGTTATTTTCTTTATCATAGAACAGACTAGCAAAGTTCTCTGCCAGATCAGGCTTCTGATTGTACAAAGAATACTTTCCACTCGTGATAAGTCTCTGTGCTGCATCAAGTGCTGTTTCATAATAGGTTACAGCCTTACCTGCAGGAATACCTACTTCTTCACCAGGAAGTGATACTTGTGGAGTATTTACGCCATAACGAGCAATAGAGGCTGCATATAAAGCAGCACGTGCCTTCATCGCTAGTGCAAGACCTTTGGTAGCTCTTGATTTAATAGTTGGATCATCAGGTAATTGTGTACTGATCGTTTCCAATTCAGTGAGAACAAAATCATATATTTCATATTCCTTTGCCCGTGGATATTGCAAATAGGTAGGATCTCCACTAAAATCATATGCCAAAGGTTCTAGAATCAAGGGCACACCGCCCATGCGTTTTGCCATCTCAAAATAAGCTGCAGCTCTCAGAAAGTGTGCCTCAGCAGCAAAACGGGATCGATCTGCAGGATCCAGCTTCTCGGCTGCCTCACATTTCTTAATAAAGAGATTCAATTCCCGCATATATCCATAATCCCAGTAACTCCAGTCTCCATACCCATAATTCTGGTTTTTATGACGTCCATAATCTGGATTTGCAGAGGCAAAGGCTTCATCAAAATTGGTAAACTCTACCCAGTTTTCAATTGTCTGATAATCTGGATAGCGGTCATACAAATCAGCCAGTACAGAGAAGACCAATCCTTTATCCTGCCATACCTGTTCATCCAGCAGAACATCTTTAGGATCTCTGTTCAGAAAATCCTCATCGTTACATCCCCAGGTGATGAAGAGCAACAAAAAAAGAAGTGTATATTTTTTCATGGTAAAGTGCGTTTGTTTAGAAAGAAAGATTAACCCCGATATTAACCAGCTTACTTTGTGGATACTGCAAACCATTCTCATCCATAATCTCCGGATCTACTCCCAAATGGCGTACATTATCAATTGAGAACAGATTATAGGTATTTACATAAATACGGGCTCTTTGTATTTTAATCTTATCAGTTAATGCTTTAGGAATAGAATACCCTATCTCCATTGTGCGTAGACGCAGGTATTTGACATTGGTTAGCCAGAAGGTAGAGTTCCGGTAGTTGCTGTGCCTACCATCATTAAAGCGAAGAGCTGGATACTTACCAGGAATCCATTCACTATCAATATTGTAAGGATCTGCCCGATGCCAGCGATCATCATACAATTCTTTCAGCAGATTACCGGTATTCTGATAAGCAACCCGCATCTCATATTGTCGGTTATAGGAGTACATAGTACCTCCCGAGAAATCGGCTCTCAGATCAAATCCTTTCCATGCTGCAGAAAGACTAAGACCATAATTTACAATAGGATTTTTATCCCTCGCATAGCCAATAGGTCTCTCATCATCACCGTTAATTACCCCATCACCATTAACATCCTTATAAATTAAGTCTCCAGGCAACAAAGTTTTATTACCTTCACCATCAATATTTACGTCATAGTCATTGATTTGGGCCTGAGATTGGAATTGCCCTATTACTTCATATCCCCAATAGGTACCACTCCAACGATCTTCATTAGAACCTCGGTATCGATCCCATGAGTTGCCAAATCTGGGTTTATAAGAGGAAATAGCACGGCTTCTTGAATAAGAAATATTTCCACCTACAGAGAAAGTCACCTGATTGATTTTGCCACTATAGAGTGCAGATATCTCTCCACCTATCTGAGCATCCGTATTTACGTTTTCTTCAGGTAAAGAATACCCTATTTCACTAGGAACTAATATGTCATATTTTCTTTCTCGTAATCCAGTACGTTTACGGTAGAAATAGTCAACTGCACCTGTTATTCTTCCATTCAGGAATGCATAGTCCAAACCAATGTCTGTAATCTTACTTGTAAACCAGGACAAATTAGTAATAGGCACACCTTTATCTCTGGCTCCTGTTACAACCTGTCCATCCAGAATAACCCTGGAAGTGGCATATCTATAACCTGGGATATACATAGGGTATCTTATAAACCTGCTGTTATCTGCATTAATCCCCATGTTGATATTGTCATCTCCCAGTTCACCATAGGATGCCCGCAACTTGAGATCACTCAGTACATTCCAGTCCAGATTTTTAAAAAATCCTTCTTCACTAATACGCCATCCTGCAGAAACCGAGGGGAATACTCCCCAACGCTTGGTAGGAGCAAACTTCCATGAAGCATCTCGCCGTCCAGCAATTTCCAGAAAATATTTATCAGCATAGTTGTAAGTAAACCGACCAACATATCCAATGCGTGCCTGTACCTCATCCTTATCATCGTATGTGTCCATATCTGAAAACTGTAAGATAGGAAGAGCATTCGTTTGAGGTACAGAGTGTACCCATGATTCCAGTTCATTTCGTTCGATTCTTTCTACAACAAAAGTACCCCCAACTGTATGTTTGCCAAAAGTGTTGTTGTAAAGCAATTGTCCCTGTACAACTTTCTCAAGGACCTTATTTACTCCACGTTCCCGCCATGGATTTGTACTACCACCAGTCCGTATATATTCGTCCTTCTGTGCATCATAGGTATAGGCATCATAGGTATATTCATGTCCATTCATTACTTTATCAGCAATATAGTATGAATACATTCCTTTCGCGACTAATCCTTTGAGGGGCAACTGATATTCGCCTGTAAAGTTACTTTGTAACACTCTCCAGTCTTCACGCCAGTATCCGGAAATAGCCTTATTCATAATTCCCCAGTTGGTATCATTATGGCCAATATCAGCTACATATTTGGGATTATCATTCGCATAGGGGCGTTCAGTAGGGCGATTACGAAATAGCGCAAAGCGAGGCGCCCAATAATCATCAGAGCCGGGTACTCCTGGCTGATCTCTGGTTTCAATCCGTCCGTTGATTTGTACTCCTACTTTAAACCGATTGCTTATTTTTGCATCTATGTTAGACTGTATATTGGTTCGGGCAAAGGTAAATTCCCGACCAAGGACTGAACTTTGATCCAGACGAGTTAGGGACAAATAGTAGTTGATTTTGTCAGATCCGCCTGTTGCATTAATGTTAATAGATGACTGTGGAGCATTGGGTTTTACAATAAACTTATACCAGTCAAAACTCTGATAACCCTTTTCAGTACCTGCCTGCCACTTAGCCAACTCTTCTGGAGTAATATCTGTAGTATGAAAAACTGAACCATTTATGTCAGCCTCTACTTTTCCTGTCATCCACTCTGCGGCATTTACTGTTTTCGGAAAACGAGTCCAGTTCTGCCAGCCATAATAGGCATCGACATTGATCGTATTACTGCTTCCGGCTTTTCCTCTTTTGGTTGTTACAATCACAACACCATTGGCAGCACGAGATCCATAGACAGAAGCAGAGGCATCTTTTAATACTGTCATACTTTCAATATCATTGGGAGACAAATTGTTAAACTGTCCAGCATCTTTCTGAATCCCATCAATTACATACAAAGGATCTCCCAGATTACGAACTTGTACGGTAGCCCATGCTCCAGGCCGTCCATCTGCCATACGAAAAGAAGCACCAGGAATTTTACCAGCCAGTGTTGCACTCACTGTAGATCCATGTACGTGTTCCAGATCTTTACTGGTAACACTGGAGATCGCACCTGTCACTGACTCTTTTTTCTGAGTTCCATACCCAATCACAACAACTTCACCCAGTGATTTCACATCTGTGGCCAACTTTATATCAATAATTGTATTGTTATTCAGAGGAATCTCTTCAGAGAGATAACCAATCGAGCTAAATACCAGAATACCATTTTCCTGTCCAGAAGGTATATTGAGTGAATATTTTCCATCTTTATCTGTAATAGCACCCTGAGTAGTTCCTTTCAGGCTCACACTTACACCAGGCAGAGGCTCTCCAGTATCTCCGGAAGTAACTGTACCGCTGACAGTACTCAATGTAATAGCACGTGTTGTGGCAGGATTAGCCTGTATAGTTGTAGTTGCCAGAGAACTCTCAATATGAATACCTTCAATCAAGTTTAACTGTGATTTGGAATCAGATTCTTTAGTTCTTTTCTTATCAGGAAAAATAATATAGTCATTTTTCTGCACCTTCTCGAAAGACAAATCCAAAGGTTTCAGAATCTGATTTAATACGACTTCCGGATCAGGGTTATTCAGACTGGATTTTTCTACACTTACCATCTGACTTCCAATCAGGTCCGGATCATAGTTAAATTTTACTTTATAACGTTTAGCCATTTCCGTTAAAACCAGATAGAGAGGACGACTGCCCTGGTTTTGAGTACCAGCACTTTTTACAGGCCTTGATTTAGGAAACAGGGCTAATACCTGTCCCGGGGAAAGTTCAGGCAAAAGGATAACTGTCGCAAAGAATACCAGATTCTTTGCACACAAAGCGTAAGTTCGCATGCTTAACGAGGGTTAATAAGTGAATTGACTACTCTTCTCTTGCACTAAAAGGCAGCATTCAAAAACAAATGACATTAATTATTGTCCAGAAAAATTGTTTTTCCCTGCCTTGTAATCCGTAAATTGTGTGATTTAGAAAGCTTGATTAATAAATTATTGATATTGGTAACTGATGCCGATCCACTGAATCGTCTGGTAGAAATCGTGGAATCATTAAATACTACTTGATAGCCATAGTTATCTTCCAGCAACCGGGCAATATCGGCCAATGATTCTTTTTCAAAGTTTAATTCACCCTGTGTCCAGGCAGAATACAATCCAGGATTGACTTTTCTATGCATCAGCGATTGCTTCTCTGAAAATTCAACCAAATCTCCCGGAACCATAAGAAAAGGCTTCATGAGTTGCTTAGGTTGTAACCGAACAGATCCTTCACTAAGTACTACCCGGGTAAGTTCCCTCCTATTATTTACATCAAACTGAGTTCCCAATACTTCTACTGCCACATTAGAAGTATGTACAATAAATTTGCGATACCCATTATGAGTCTTCTGTTTGGCAACATGAAAAAATGCCTCACCTTGTATCCAAACCTCACGATCTTGCATGGCTGTCCAATCTTTTGAAAAGGAGATTTGTGAATTACCATTTAAAACCACCTCGGAGCCATCTGGCAAAATAAACTTCTGAGTCTTTCCAAAATCCGTTGCATATTGCACCATACTCCAACGTGAATAAAAGAATATAGCTACTCCCACTATAACAAGAAATCCGATGAATACAGCTGCCATTTTTAACCATCCAGACTGAAAAGAAGATTGTGAACGAACCTCTGTTTCGTCAATCTTGCTCCATAGTATACCAAGGTCATTTTTTGCCTGCTGCTCCAAAGATTTATCTGCTTCAACTATGAAAGCAGCTACTAATCTACGAGCATCTTCTACTTCTTCTGCCTTATGCGGATTCTCTTTAAGCCATTCTGACCAAAATGATTGGTGAATTGGCTGTGGAGCTTTTACCCATTGCTGGAAAAATTCATCAGCAACAAAATCTTCAACAGAATAATTAGTGTATTTCACTGAATGTATCAAAAAGGTAGAAAAATGGATCTTTGGTATTATGTAGTAAAAGAGAAGGACTTTTGAAAAGCGTACTCATGAGAACTCAAAAAAATTTCAATTATTTTATCTATTATCTTATCCAAACCAGAACTGCATCATGTCAAGCTTTGTATAAGAGGAAAGACAGAATATAAGAAGGGAATTAAGAAAGAAAGGGTTAAAGACATCCGATTCTAGATAGACATCTATTAGCCAAACCAGGGAGTAATGTGCGGAAAGTAAAAGAAAAATAGTTTGTTTAGGCTAATCTAAAAAAACAGCCATATTAATGTACCTGTTAGCCACAGAATTGTAAAAATATCTTTTTGTAGAAGTTTCTCCCGGATAGACTTTACGCCATTGTGAACCAGATTTTTGACAGATTGATAGTTAAGTGACATCATCTCTGCAATTTTTTCATAGCTCAGATCCTGATAAAACTTTAGATAAATAGCTTCCTGTTGTCTTTTAGGCAAACTGGAGAGTTCTTTTAGAAGATAGTTTTTTTGTCCCTCCTCACTTTGTTCCTTTATTAGCAGTGTTTCAAATGAGTGAACACTTGTCTGTTCTGAGATTTCATTAAGTTCAAGAAAAGGATTCTTCCGAATAGTCTCCAGTCGTTTGAAAACTCTTCTTCGAAAACTTCTAAATACATAAAACTTTACGGAATCAACCTCTGCCACAGACTCCCGATATAACCACATCTCCAGAAAAATTTCCTGAATGCAATCTCTAATCAACTCCTTATCAGGATAAAGGCTTACACCATATGTATGAAGAGGTTTATAGTATCGCAGAAAAATCTGAGAAAAGGCCTGGCGATCTCCTGCTTTACTTTTCTGCCATAGTTGCTCATCAGCAAGTAGTTCGTATGCATTGGTGGCAGCGTCCCCAATATGTCTAACGGACTTTGATTTCCCTCTTTGGAACATACTTTAGCACTATTTATGGTTAAGCGGTCCTTGTATTTACTGTTCAGCCGTTTTATAACTATTGTAATGGTTCATGTCTAAACTTTCTATAAGGGAGGTAACCATCTGAACAATGACAGGCTGTTGTGCAGATACAATATTACTATTTTTGGCATTTATAAAAAATTTTAAAAATAAAACATTTATAGTGCAAAAATAATCATATTGCGTGACTCATTGAAAAAGGTTGATTATTTGTTATACTCAACTGACAAAAGAAATAATTGTCACTATGACAAAAATGGATTTAAAAGGGAAAAGAAGTAGGAATGGAATGCATATATAAAGAAAGCCCTGAAACTATCTCAGGGCTTTTATATTTTTAAGATTCAATGTTTAACTTTTTGCAGAATTTACAAGCCATTTACCACCTGCTACCACAATAGCATCTTCTGCAGTACCCAACAATGCATCGGGTATTTGAGTTTTCTCTGCTAACTTCTTTCGGGTATAGAATAAAGCATATGTAGAGACGAGTGCTGCCAGCCCACCGATAAGCATTCCCTTAACTACATCCTGATTCCTGGATCTGAAAAGTAACGCCCCACACAAGGTACCAGATACCATACGACAAGCAACACCCATAGGTGTAATGCGGTCTCCAACAGTTGGAACTTTATCCATAATGAGTTCAGGGATCGCCATTAGCTGCATTACTTGCGACACAGACTGATTACCTAAGAATCGGATCAGTTTAGGAGCAAAAGCTTTAGTTGGATTTTTTGACAATAAGATACTGGTAACAGCAGGTGCACTACTGGTCCTTGAACCTGCCAATCCCCCAATAATAGCCGCCTGCAAAAAATCTTTCGTATTTGAGCTTAACATAGTATATAAGGATTATATATGAATAACCAAGTGTTCTTAATCTAGCGACATAAAGAGATTGTTTAATGATTCGGAAAATGTGGGATGAGCAAAAACCCCATCTCGTATTTGCTCATATGTGAGCTTACCCATCATAGCTACTTGCAATACAGACACAATTTCTCCTCCATCTACTCCTATTATAGCAGCACCTAGTATCTGTTTCGTTTTTTCATCTACGACTGCCTTCATAAAACCACGTGTCTCTCCAGTTTCTCTGGCTCGTGCCACATGTTCCATAGGTAGTTTAGCAACCTTAATATCATATCCCTTTTCACGCGCTTGCTTTTCTGACAATCCTACTCGTCCTAACTGAGGATCTGTGAATATACAGTATGGTATCAATCTATCCCGAGTAGTCAGGTTAGCATCATCCAGCAGATTTTTACTTACAATTACATAGTCATTGTAGGAAATATGGGTAAATGCCGGACCACCTTTTACATCCCCCAAGGCATAGATTCCGCTAACATTTGTTTCCAATCGGTCATTTACCTCAATATATCCTTTCTCATCTGTATTGACACCTGTTTTATCAAGAGACAAGTTTCCACTTTGGGGTTTTCTTCCGCTGGCCAGTAACAAATGTGAACAGACAATTTCATTGGACTGACTACCTATTTTCAGGGTTGCTAGTATCTTGCCTTCTCCTGATGGTTTCACCTGACTTACTTCAGCATTAAGTTCTATTTGAATACCTTCTTCTTCCAATATCTTTCTCAATTCAGTTGCAACATCTTCATCTTCCTTTACAAAAAAAGTGTTACTTCTCTCCAGAATTGTCACCTTACTCCCTAATCTTCTATATAATTGAGCAAACTCCAGTGAAATATATCCAGCACCAACAATGAGTAAGTGCTCAGGCACTTGTTCCAGATCCAGGATAGAGGTGGATGTGAAATAATGTATAGTAGAAAGTCCTTCAATCTCTGGGATAACAGGAGCTGCGCCCGTATTAATAAAGATGTATTCAGCTTTAATTTCCTGTGATTTACCATCCCGGCCTTGAACAGTAACAGTCTTGAAACCTGTAAATACAGCTTCCCCATACAATAAATCCAATTCTTCAGTATCTTCTACTCCTTTTTCCAACCCTTGGCGGGAACCCAAGATGATAGAATCTTTTCTCCTTTTAATAAAGGGCATATCAATTGAGACACTATCTTTGTTCACTCCCCATTCCTTACTATGCCTGGCTAAATAAGCAATTCTTCCAGATGCTATCAACGTTTTTGTAGGGGTACATCCATCATTTACACAGGTGCCACCCAAGATTCTTTTTTCTATAAGAAGTGTCTTTTTACCAGATTGAGCAAGCTTTTTAGCCAGTGGCACTCCAGCTTGACCAGCTCCGATAATCAGTGCATCATATATTTTCATACCTGACTCAGGAAGGTTTAGTATCAGATTAAGGTGTCAGAAATAAACAAATATGTAAAGAGGTTACCACTGGGGTAACCTCTTATTAGTCTTCGTTATCCTAAAGATTGCTCAATACAGATAACTCATTCTTATTCTGGTTTAAGATATCTTATTCACCCTGTTACTAACCTATCAATCTATACTATACATTCTGACTCTTACTAATTTATTACAGGTTTTATCTTAAACCAGCTCTACTGACCTATTCAGACTAACAACGAGAATGAAAAAATTTCTGTACCAGAGCAGTGAAAATAATCTAAGCAAGTTGTTTGCAGCCTTATTGACAACTTTTAAATAATAAAATGGATATAATGTAGTGCTTTTTACCAGAAATGAAGAAAAAGCTACCCTGTAGCATAGGAGAGGTGTACTAAGTGCAACAACTTCATACAATAGGAATTTTATGCTCACTATTTTTAAATAGCTCAATGTATGACAAAAGTATCTTGTGCAATTCAAGTAAATCTTCCTGAGGTTCTTCCCACCAGAAAACTTTAATCCTGCGAAAGAAATTCTCAAAAATAGTTAGCCCATATAAAGTTCCATCCAATCCGATTCCATTCATGGGTATGATGCGAAAAGGTATGCTAGTAGCATAGATCTTTTCCAGCAAGTAGGTTAACTGTTCGACAGAAATGAGAATTCTTTTATAGCCAGGCGCTATCATCTTCCGATTTATCAGCACATTTTCATAGAGAGAATAGACTTGAATACCACTCTCTTCTCTCTCTGTCGGATATCCCATATATAATTTGTTTCAAAAGGAGGCATATAGAGAATCTGCACTTTTAATTGACCTATATCTAAAATAGACAAATCTTCGTCTATAGGTCTCGGACTGCTTAGAACTTCTTTTCTTCTTGCCTCTTCTTCGATTCTTTGCTTTTCTCGCCTGGAATCTCCCACACTTTTAATTTTATGAGCATAGGCATCTGGATCAATCGGCGGTTTGGGTTTGTACACGTTCTACCTGATTTATTGAAGGACACTCAAATATAATGGATATTCTATTTTTCCGGAAATGTATAGTTACAAAATGAAAAAGTCCGGTTATAACCGGACTTCTTGTAGTTGTAGTGTTTCCGTAATGTCTTCAAAGACACTATACCCTCTTCCTATTTTGTCTGATTTCTCAACGGTTATAAATACATCCTGCCCTCCCTCATCAAACTCATGATATATATGTGTTATGACCAAAACCAGCTTGGCATCTTGTTCGATTACATCAACTATTCGATTGCGTATCTCTACTATTTTATCCGGATGTTTGTCTGATATAACTTCAAATCCGTCTTTGCCTAAAAATATAGCTTCGCCAACCCTTGGCAGATAAGTTAGTTTACCTGTTAGCTTTAATCTAAAGGGTAATCCCAATACTAGTTGAATAGTAGATTCCATGTCTATGAATAAGTGATTATGAATAAAATTTAAAAACATACTGAATGTCCATGTAGATTGGACCTGCATCTATTGCATAAATAACAGTGCCTGATTAAATTTTACTGAGAGATGATAGATTTGTATAAGTAGTCTGGAGATCTTACTATTGCTTGTCTAACTACTTTAACAGCCAGGGTTGATTCTCTTTATAAACTTCGAAATAAACTTCGAATCTTACCTAGAAGTTATGGAGTAAAACCACAAAATACTTACTGCCGTAATTCAAAAAAAATATAGACTTCATTGTCTGACAGCCCTCTCGCTTTTTCAGTAAATCCTCTTTTAGTGTAAAACGCCATTGCGTTTCTATTTTTTTCTATACACTTAAGCCTAACAGGAAGACCAATTTTATTTATTATCGCATCCAGTAATTGGGTTCCAATACCAAGGTTATGATAAGTAGTATCCACATATAAATGATGAATGAAATTGTCAGCTAACCAACCTGAAACAAATCCAACCACTTTATTCTGTGCAAGTGCAACTAAGATATACTCCTCTTTCGTTTCCTTGTCGAAGTCCAATAAAGTAAAAACGCTTGTATCTATCCACAAAAAAGTTTGTTGTCTGACTTCCCAAAACAGAGTCCGTAATTCAGCTATGTCCTGTTGCTGCTTTTCTCATATTTTAATTTCTGAAATTGTATTGTTCATAAATTGAAATAATGGTCTGTAAAGCAACTAAAGTAGTAGAAAATAAAAAAGGCCTTAGAGATTATCTAAGACCTTTTGCTAAAAAAGTGGAGGCTGAGGGATTCGAACCCCCGACCCTCTGCTTGTAAGGCAGATGCTCTGAACCGGCTGAGCTAAGCCTCCTTTTATTGACCATTGTTGGACTTGTTGTCATTCAATGGGACTGCAAAAGTATGGTCTTTTTTTTACAACGCAATATCTGGAACAAAAAAAAATCAAAAAAAATATTTTCGCACAGAAAATCAAACTGACTATCAGTATTTTAACATTTTTAAAAATTTCTTCTTGTTTCAGAAAAAATCTTTCTTCATAATTTTTCAAATTCCGATAAAATTATTTTAACTTTGCAGTCCTGTTTTTAAAAAGCATTCGATTCATTAAAAATATTTACAAAAATGGCAAAGAAAGGTAACCGTGTGCAGGTAATTCTGGAATGCACCGAACAAAAAGATTCTGGCGTTGCAGGAATGTCTCGTTATATCACTGTTAAAAACCGTAAAAACACAACTCAACGTATTGAGTTGAAAAAATATAATCCGTTCCTGAAAAAAGTAACGGTTCATAAAGAAATCAAGTAATCGTTCGTGTTAGCTGGTTTTTAGAAAAGTTTATCTAAACAATAGCATTCTGATTACTCAATTAACTCTTCATCTTACTAACGTTTACAAAGAAATGGCAAAGAAAGTTGTTGCGACCCTGAAAAAAAATGATGGCAAAGGTTTTGTCAAAATCATTAAAGCTGTAAAGTCACCAAAAACTGGTGCTTATACATTTAAAGAAGAGATGGTATCTACTGAAGAAGTACAAGCCGCTCTGAAACGCTAAGCGCATTTTGATTTCAAATCTAAAAAGTCCCTTGTTGGGACTTTTTTTGTTATTTTAGGCCATTAATTCACCCGGTTCCAAAATTAGCTTATTCTGGCAACCTGAAATTTGAAAAATACACATGGGACTTTTCGATTTTTTAAAACCTAATAAAGAAGAACAAAAAGAGTCATTAGACAAAGGACTGGAAAAAACAAAAGAAAGCTTCTTTAGCAAGCTAGGTAAAGCAGTTATTGGAAAGTCAAAGGTGGATGAAGAGGTACTCGACGAACTGGAAGAGATACTTTTGACATCAGACGTTGGAGTTGCCACAACCCTCAAAATCATTGAGCGTATAGAGAAAAGAGTTGCAGAGGATAAATATTTAAATGCCAGTGAACTGGATTCAATTTTAAGAGACGAAATATCAAAGTTACTATCAGAGAATCGTTCACAGGACATCAAAAACTTTGATGTGCCAGATACAACCAAACCCTATGTGATTATGGTGGTAGGTGT
This sequence comes from Xanthocytophaga flava, assembly GCF_030068545.1. Lineage (NCBI taxonomy): Bacteria > Pseudomonadati > Bacteroidota > Cytophagia > Cytophagales > Rhodocytophagaceae > Xanthocytophaga > Xanthocytophaga flava. Next base: position 21,329 of record NZ_JASJOR010000039.1, read on the forward strand.
AAATGGTGTAGGTAAAACTACTACTATTGGTAAGCTGGCAGCTCAATTTCATAAAGCAGGAAAGAAGGTGGTATTAGGAGCAGCGGATACCTTCCGGGCGGCAGCCGTAGATCAGCTAAAACTGTGGGGACAACGGGTAGGTATTCCAGTAATTGATCATGGCATGAATACTGACCCAGCGTCAGTTGCCTTTGATGCAGTGAAACAAGGAAATGAACAAAAGGCTGATATTATTATTGTAGATACAGCAGGTCGTTTACATACAAAGGTTAACCTGATGCAGGAACTCACAAAAATAAAACGGGTTATGCAGAAAGTGGTGCCAGATGCTCCTCACGAAGTATTGTTGGTATTAGATGGTAGCACAGGTCAGAATGCATTTATTCAGGCTCAGGAGTTTACAAAAGCTACTGATGTAACAGCACTGGCTATTACCAAACTGGACGGAACGGCCAAAGGTGGTGTGGTAATTGGGATATCAGACCAGTTTAAGATTCCGGTTAAATATATAGGTGTAGGAGAAAAAATTGATGATCTGCAGTTGTTTGATAAGGTTGCTTTTGTCAATTCCTTATTTAAAAAATAAACTATCCTATTTTATTTATTTTCAAAAGGCATCTGAAAAATAGTACTCCTTGAGATCCCATATTATTCTCAGCCTTCTGTTTCTCACATATAGCTGTTCTCCATTGGAAGAGCAGGAGCAAACAATTGAAATGATGTGGGTAGGCTGGGCATGTGATTGCCCTGATAAAACCAACAGATCTTGCCCTGGTAGATTCATCAGGATATGATTGCGAAAAAGAAGGAACTTGCATTGATATAGTACCAGCCTCATCTGATCTTAAGATACCAGCAGAACACTGGCAACAACCTGATGGATGGCATCATTTTCGTTTTACAGGGAGATTTTATACAACGAAATGCCCTTTGTTAGGTAATGCGGATTGTGTGGGCAAAAACGTTTCGCTATACAAAGTATGAATATATTTTATCGCCCTGGCAAATCGCCAATCGAACTTTTTTAATCAAAGATAGTGTTGCAGAAAGAATAGTAGAGAATCTTCCTGAGATAAAAGATAGTTTGAACCAAGTTGATGCATACCATGAGAAATTATATCAGGTAACCTCAGTAGAACCTGCAACCACATCTTATCCATATTATTGTATTGCATTGGAAACAACCACAGGAGACTCAATTGTAAAAAAGTATAGAGTTGACGCCTGTAATGGGTATGTTGAACCACTCACAGAATACTAAAAACACAAATCATATTTCTCTGACAGATAAGCTCACTCTTTACTTACTGTCATTCTTTTGTCAGAAACATAAATGAAAACCAAAGGATCTGTAAAAAACAAAGTCAACATTGTGACGTTGGGGTGCTCGAAAAATCTCGTGGACTCGGAAGAAATCTTTACCCAACTCAGGGCAAACCAGTTTGATGTAACACACGAGTCGAAAAAAGACGATGCCAATATTGTTATCGTTAACACATGTGGCTTTATAGACAATGCTAAACAAGAATCTATTGATACAATACTACGTTACGCTGATGCCAAGGAACATGGATTAATTGATAAACTCTATGTCACTGGTTGTCTTTCACATCGGTATAAAGACGATCTGGAAAAAGAGATCCCAACTGTTGATGCGTATTTTGGTACTAATGAACTACCTCGCCTTCTCAAAACATTAAAGGCAGATTACAAACATGAACTGGTTGGCGAACGGCTAATTACTACACCCGCTCATTTTGCCTATCTTAAAATTGCTGAAGGCTGTGATCGACCATGTTCATTCTGTGCCATTCCACTGATGCGTGGAGGGCATATATCTAAGCCGATCGAACAGCTGGTTAGAGAAACACAAAGTCTGGTAAAGCGTGGTACTAAAGAACTTATTCTGATTGCACAGGATCTTACCTATTATGGGTTAGACTTATACAAAAAACGCCGTCTTGAAGATTTGCTTCGTGCTCTTTCCGATGTAGAAGGGCTGGAGTGGATACGTCTTCAATATGCCTACCCATCTGGCTTTCCAATGGAGATACTGGATGTAATGGCTGAACGTGACAATATCTGCAAATACCTGGATATGCCACTGCAACATGGATCCAATAAAGTGTTGAAGTCTATGCGTCGTGGGATTACCCGTGAAAAGACAGAAGAACTCATTCAGCAAATTCGTAGTAAAGTTCCAGGTATTGCCTTACGTACTACACTGATCAGCGGTCATCCGGGAGAAACAGAAGAGGACTTTGAAGAAATGTATCGCTTTGTAGAAGAAATGCGTTTTGACCGTCTGGGTGTATTTAATTATTCACATGAAGAGAATACACATTCCTATACAATGGAAGACGATGTACCAGAGGATATCAAACAGGAACGTACAGATGCTATCATGGAACTACAGCAGGGAATCTCCTATGATTTGAATCAGGCAAAGATAGGTCATACATACAAAGTCTTATTTGACCGTAAAGAAAATGGCTACTTTATAGGAAGAACAGAGCATGACTCACCTGAAGTAGATAATGAAGTACTAGTAGAAGCAACATCAGATACGTATATACGACAAGGAGACTTTGCGACTGTTATTATTACGGATGCAACAGAGTTTGACTTATATGGACAGCTAGTAAAAGCCTAGTTGAAAATAGGTTAGAAATAAAGATTAAGCCATGGAATAACCATGGCTTTTTTTATGTTGCATGTCTAAGTCTTTTTATACAACTTATGATTCAACAGCAGACCTTACAGGATTACCCGTTTCAGTATCTTTCGTCATCCGCTAATCAGTCCAAAGATATCTTTGCTGCCTACTCCATTGAGGACTTTTCCAGAGAAACAGCACAGGTTTCTTCTATCTATTGCCGCAGAGACTTTTATAAAATTACTCTCATCAGTGGAGATGCCACGTATTCATATGGTGACCGACAAGTTATGTTACAAGCAGGGCAGTATGCACTGTTATTCACCAATCGTGAGATTCCTTATAAATGGGAAATACACAGTGGTACATGTCAAGGATATGGATGTATCTTTACCGATGACTTTTTGCCCTTACATACATATCTGCGTCCAAGTGACTGGACAGTCTTTGATCCGAATGGACAATCCCTCTTTTACCTGAATACCGAACAGGTAGAACTATTCAGTAACTTATTTAAGAAGATGATCAAAGAATACTCATCATCATATCTACATAAACAGCAACTAATATTCATTTATTTGCTGGAATGCATTCATGAAGCATTGAGAATGGAACCGTCCATAACCGATACTAATTTTTCAGCCGCCAATCGTTTAACAGAATCATTCAGAGAGTTACTTGCTCAACAGTTCCTGGTTATTACATCACATCAAAAATTAAAATACCGGACTGCTCAGGATTTTGCAGATAAGTTAGCTGTTCATGTCAACTATCTCAACCGGACGTTAAAAGCTGTCACTGGCAAAACAACCACTCAGCTAATAAATGAACGCATCATACAGGAAGCACGGGTCTTGCTGCTTCATACAAACCTGCCCATAAATCAGATTGGCTATTGTCTGGGTTTTGAAGAAGCTACGCACTTTACCTATTTCTTTCACAAACACACCCAGATGACGCCTTCGTCTCTACGTCAGGTTTGATTTTCGTCAGTGTTGGTTTGAATGGTGTCAGTTGTCTCCGAAGGGCATTCTTTACTTTTGTAAATAATCACAATTAAACTTACAAAAGAATGAGAACATGGTTCATTACTGGTAGTTCAGCAGGATTGGGAAGAACCCTGACTGAGAAATTACTCAAACGAGGAGATCGGGTAGCTGCAACATTGCGAAAAACACATGCTCTTGATGATCTTAAAGCGGAGTATGGTGATCGGCTTTGGATAGCCCAACTGGACGTAACACATATACCTGCTATACATCAGGTTATGCAGGATGCCTTCAATGCTTTGGATCGAATTGATGTTATCGTAAACAATGCTGGCTATGGACTTTTTGGCTCAGTAGAAGAGGCTAGCGATGACCAGATACGAAAGCAGATAGAAACAAATATTATGGGATCTATCCAGATAATTCGGGCAGCACTCCCCTATCTCCGTGCTCAGGGGGAAGGACGTATTATACAGCTTTCATCAGCCGGTGGGCAAGCTACTTACCCTAATTATGGGTATTATCATATGACTAAATGGGGTATAGAAGGATTTGCAGAAACTGTAGCTAAAGAGATTTCTATATTTAATATCGGTTTGACAATAGTAGAGCCAGGAGCGCTTAGAAATGGATTTGTAAGCAACATGGATAGCACGACTCCTATGGAAGTATATGCACAAACGCCAGCAGGAGAAGTACGCCGTCTGATCCAAAACAATGCATTTCCCATTCCAGGCGATCCGGAAAAGACAGCTCAAGCAATTATTGACTCAGTGGATGTAACTCCAGCGCCATTGCGATTGGCACTAGGCCCAGATGCTTATACAGCGATACGCTCATCTCTTGTGTCAAGGCTTGACTCTTTAGATGCTCAAAAGGATATAGCCATGTCAACAAAAGTGGACGAATATATCAACACAGAAATGTAAAAGAAAAGCCTGGAATTGCTTCCAGGCTTTTCGCGTATCTTTAATATTACTATTAGTTCAACACAAAGTGAATATACATAGTATAAGGCATATCTACAGGTTCGTCATCCTTTTTACCAGGATTCCATTTAGGCATTACTGTTAACAACCGAACAGCTTCCTGATCACATCCTGCACCTAGTCCACTAATCACTTTAGGTGTAGTAATAGTGCCATCTTTTTTTACCATGAACCGGACAAATACATCGCCCTCAACTTTGTCTGTTCTTGCTTCTTCCGGATACTTCATATTCTGAGATAAAAACTCATTCATTTTATCCTTGCCACCTGGAAATTCCGGAGGGACAAATCCTTTGACTTTCACATTTCGTAAGGTGTCTTTCTTTACTTCTTTGTACTCAAACGTCAAAGAATCCTTTACTGCACTAGCTGTACTTTTTGCCTCACTGGTTTTAGCTTTAACTTTTGTAGCAGTGGTGGTTTTCTTTTGTGTTTTAGTGCTTTTCTGCTGTCCTATTGCCAGCCCTGCCACCATTAGAAATAAGCCAATCAAATAAAATATCTTCCGCATAATGTACTAAGGATAAGTTACATATCATTTACGAACAAAATTAAGTCAAGGTTTCTATAACTCCAGCTGAATGTATGATAAATGCTTAAATAACTCTACTCCTCTCTACAAGTTACTGGCTGTCAATATTCAACTTCAACGCTTATAATAAAAAGCTGATTTGTAAAGATTTATAAAGCTTAGTGTTTACTCTCTGATGGATCATCTTCTGATGGTCTCTGAGTCTGCATTTCTGCCAATTTCTTCTTACCATAAGCAATTTTGGTGATAGTGACATACAAGACCGGCACGAAAAAGATAGCCAGTAAAGTTGCTGACAACATACCACCAAACACAGTCCATCCAATGGTACGACGGGCCATTGCCCCTGCACCTGATGAAAACGCCAATGGTAATACTCCCAGAATAAAAGCTAAAGAAGTCATTACAATAGGGCGTAACCGCAATCGTGCTGCTTCTAAAGTAGCTTTAACAACTTCCATGCCTGCATCTACCCTTTCTTTCGCAAACTCCACAATAAGAATGGCATTTTTGGCAGCCAGGCCAATCAGGGTAATCAATCCAATCTGTGCATACACATTGTTGGTAAGTTGCGAAGAGAAAGTAAGAGTCAATATAGCGCCAAATGCACCAATAGGTACTGCCAGCAAGACGGAAAAGGGAACAGACCAGCTTTCATACAAGGCAGTTAAAAACAGGAATACAAACAAGATAGATAAACCAAATATATAAATGGTGCTTGATCCTGCAGCGATTTCTTCCCGGCTTAAAGCAGAAAATTCATATCCATATCCAACAGGCAATACTTCGGCAGCTACTTCTCTTAGTGCTTCAATAGCTTGTCCACTACTAAATCCAGGAGCAGATTCACCATTGATTTCCGCAGACCGGAACAAGTTAAAATGGGAAATGAGAGGTGCACTTTCTACAACTTTATAGGAGGTCAATGTACTTAGTGGCACCATCTCTCCACTCTGGCTACGCACATAATATCTTCCTAACTCTTCGATGGTACCTCTGTATGATGTATCTGCCTGTGCGACTACCCGGAAGTTACGCCCATATAATGTAAAGTCGTTGACATAGGCACTTCCCATAAACGTTTGCATAGTGCTAAATACATCTGAAACTGCGACTCCCAACTTTTTACATTTTTCCCGATCTACAGTTACCTGATAACCAGGTGTACGGGCAGTGAAGAAAGTAAATGCTCGACTGATTTCCGGACGCTGATTTGCTTTTGCCAGAAACTGCTGCAGCACTCGTTCAAACTCTTTGATATCCTGTGTAGCTTGTCGTTGCTCTAATACAAAAGTAAAACCAGCGGTCTGCCCTAACCCAGGGATAGGAGGTGGTGGAATTACAACAATGTTTGCCTCCTGAATAGCCGCAAATTTCTTCCGTAACGTACCAATTAAAGCACCTGCCTGTAATGAGTCGGCTTTTCGATCGGCCCAAGGCTTCAGCTGGCAAAACACAGTACCACTACTGGATTTAGATGAGAAGTTTACTACGTTCAATCCACCCAGACCAGCAAAGTGAGCAATGCCTTCTGTCTCTTTCAAGATTCCCATCATCTGTTTCAATATAGCCACCGTGCGGGCAGAAGAGGAAGCATCAGGTAATTCAAACGTAATAATAATCCTTCCTTCGTCTTCTACAGGAATAAAACCTGTTGGCTTATTCACAAATAAAACTCCTGTACCCACAAACAGACATAGTAACAAGATAAGTGCATAGCGTCCATACTGAATGGTTTTCTGTACACCTTGCCCATATCGATTGGTAGTACGTCCAAACCATTGGTTAAACTTATAGAAGAACTTATTTAACCCACGAGAGTTTTGATCTAACTTCATAGGTTTTAGGAATAATGAACAAAGGGCAGGTGTTAGTGATAATGCGACAAATGCAGAAATCAATACAGAGACAGCAATAGTTATCGCAAACTGCTGATACAATCGGCCTACGATGCCCGGTATAAATCCAACAGGTACAAACACAGCGGCCAGAATCAATGCAATGGCAATAACAGGAGCTGAAATATCTTTCATGGCCTTTACAGTAGCCTCTTTGGGTGAAAGTCCCTCCTCATCGATATAGTGTTGCACAGCCTCTACCACCACAATGGCGTCATCCACCACAATACCAATCGCCAGCACCAAACCAAATAGGGTTAGTGTATTGATTGTAAATCCCAATGGAATAAACATGGCAAATGTAGCTACAATAGATACTGGAATAGCTAATATAGGAATCAAGGTTGCTCGCCAGCTTTGCAGGAACAGAAATACCACAATTACCACCAGAATCAATGCTTCTACCAGTGTATGTACTACTTCGTCAATTGAAACTTCTACCACAGACACTGCTTCAAAAGGCACTACATAATCTACATCAGCAGGAAAAGATTTCTTTAATTCTTCCATAGCTGCGTATACACCCTTGGCGGTCTCCAATGAGTTACTTCCCGGAGCCTGATATACCAGTAGGTAAGAAGCAGGACGACCATCTACAAATGAGTTGCTGGCATAGTTAAATTTTCCCAGTTGTACACGTGCAATATCTTTCAGATAAACCAAAGCTCCTCTCTGAGGATCACTCTTTACAATAATCTTCTCAAACTCCTCAGACCGAGCCAGACGTCCATTCACATAAATAGTATATTCAAAAGCTTGTGTATTTTTCTGAGGTGGCACACCCACTGATCCGGCTGCTACCTGTACGTTTTGCTCTCTCAACGCATTAAGTACATCGGTAGCTGTCATATTTACCTGAGCCAGCTTGTCTGGCTGCAGCCAGATACGCATACTGAAATCATCAGCTCGTGTAAAGATATCTCCTACCCCTTTTACCCGTAACAAGGCATCTTTTATATAAATATTGGTATAATTATCTGTAAATGGCACATTATGGCTCCCTTTGGGAGAATATAATGCAACCAGCATCAAAATACTTGGATTCCGTTTCCGAACAGTCAAACCTAACCGACGTACTTCATCTGGTAATTGAGGCGTCGCTACACTCACACGGTTCTGTATATCCAGAGTAGCGATATCTATATTGGTACCCACTTCAAAGGTAACGTTCATCGTCATCCTTCCGTCACTGGTACTGTTGGTAGACAGATAAGCCATACCTGGCGAACCATTCACCTGAGATTCGATAGGTGTAGCCACAGTTTGTTCAACAGTTTGAGCATCGGCCCCTGTAAATGTACCCGTTACCTGTACTACAGGTGGAGTAATTTCCGGATACTGGCTCACTGGCAAATTGATCAAAGCCAGTATCCCAACCAATAAAAGAACAATAGAAGCAACTATAGCTGTTTGGGGGCGTCTTATAAATACATCAGCAATCATATAAATCGTGACTTAGGCGTTAATGTTTGTCCATAAAATCTTCTTTCTACTTTATCAGCAGAACAAAAGAGGCTAAAAAATGAAAGGATACCCTTTGAAAGAAGTATCCTGAATATATATCTTATCGGGAGGCTGTTTTAGCAGGCTGCGTCTGGACAGGGGCCTCATTTTTAAGTTTCTGAATTCCTTCCACAGCTATCTGTTCTCCTGCATTCAATCCGGTGGTAATAATTGTCTGATCCTGTAATACCGCCCCCAAAGAGACCTTACGTTGCTCAGCCTTATTATCTTTGATCACATAGACAAAATATTCACCCATCTGCTCTATAACCGATTTAGAAGGAACCAGCAGTTGGCGTTTACCCGACTTATTGAGAACCTGAACAGTTGAACTCATTCCCGTTTTCAACAGGTGTTCAGTATTCGGAAACTGTAAACGGATTCGAATAGTCCCTGTTTGTGGATTAACGGCTCTGTCTATAACCGACAACTGTCCAGGTGTATCATATTTTATACCTCCAGGCAATATCAACCGGAATGTAGAATCACTTGTCGTCTTTTGTTTAGGCAGGTTATAAAAACGCACCATTGTCTTCTCATCTACTTCAAAGTCAACGGCCATTGGATTATCAGAGGATATTGTATTCAATAATGTTTGTCCCTGATTCACCAATGCTCCCATCTTTACCTGAGAAATTCCAATGGTACCTGTAAATGGAGCAAGAATAACAGAATAGGAAAGATTAGTACGGGCAGTGGTCAGATTAGCTTGTGCAGACGTTACCTGTAATTGTGCATTTCGTAAATCAGTTTCGGCATTTTCAGCAATCTGACGTGCTACAGCATCCTGTTTTAGTAAGCGATTATAACGATCTGCATCACGCTGAGCTTTTTCTACATTGGCTTCGGTAATCCGCAGGTTGGCTAATGCCTGATCATAGGCAGCCTGATAACGGATACGGTCAATTTCATAGAGTTTCTGTCCTTTCTTTACAGTCTCTCCCTCTTTAAAAAAGATACCTGTTACATACCCATTTACCTGTGCTAGTAAAGTTACCTCATTAAGCGCGACAATTGTGCCTGGAAAATTATCATAGTAGACTGGATCTCCTTCCTGTACAACCTGAACAGTTACAGTTATGGCAGCATCTGGCTTAGCTCCCTCTGTAGCTGCTTTTTTTCCACATGAGGTGAATCCTATTAAAAATATACTAAAAAAAAGAATGGATAAACGTTTCATGAATAGTAGATAGATTTTGAATCATGTAACAGATAGTATTTATTCGTTGTATGGGACAGTACCCATAGCACGTAAAAGATCGTATTTGCTGGAGATGACCCGCAACAACGCATTTCTGGCGTCTAACTGTGCACTACGTAGGTCTGTTTCTGCCACAATAACCTCGAGATATTGTTTTATTCCTTCCTTATACTGAAGATTAACAGTATTGTACACATCCCGCGCAATCTCTTCATTTTCTTCAAGCACCTTCCAATCACTTACTGCACTTTTATAATTGGCTAGGGCTAATCTATACTCTGAATTGATTTGATTTTTTAAACCTTTCTGCTGCCAGTCAAAACTGCGGATCTGCAATTCAGCCTTTTGTACATTACGAAGCCGTTTAAAACCCTGAAATAAGGGAACAGAAAGTCGAAGCCCATAATAAGTGTATGGATAGGACCTATTGTATAAATCAGATATATTATCATTAAGATATAGAAAATCATGCGTAAATATGGCTGACAGAGTAGGTAAGAAGGCCCAGCGGTAATAAGATAGATTGGTCTCCTGTAGCTTAAGAGCAGTTTGTAATTGTTGGTATTCAATCCGGTTTACAGGTTCCAATGTTTGAAGTGTATCAACAATGGCAGCTTGCCGTAAACTAGCTGTATCAAATGCTACCACCAAATCATTTTCAGCAGGGTATCCGATGGTTTGTTTTAATACAGCTGTCTTATAAATAATACTTTCCTGGGCAGCTTTCTTTTGTGAACGAGCACTGTTTAAAGCAATAGTAGCTCTTTTATAGTCTATCTTATCTGTGATACCGCTTTCATATTGGTTATAGGTATCTCTCAGGTTTCTTTCCAAGCGCAGGATATCCTCATCCAGGATAGAAAGTTGGTCCATAGTAATAAACAGATCGAAGAATGCCTTACTCACATTAACTACGACATCTATTTTGGATGCACTAACATTCTGAGAAGCCTGTTGACGAAGCACAGGTGCAGTCCGGGCAGCTAATCTTAGATTATTGTTAAAGATGGTTTGTGTAGCAGAAAAGATAAGATTGGAATTATTTTTTAGACCAAATTGTACTGCCCGCCTTTGGCCAGTAGCTGCATCGGGAATAATATTCGTTTGCAGCTTAATATAATGGGTAATGTCATAATTGAAGTTTATTTGTGGATACCAGTCTGCCAGATTAATCTGTACATCTCTTTGGGTGATTTGTTCTGCTATTTTTTGTTGCTGAAGAGTTGGTTCATTCTGCAGTGCATACTTAATACATTCATCTAACGTCATATTTTGGTTATTCGATTGTGAATAACCCAGATCAGGTAGTAAATAAAAAGAGCATAATAGAATCCAACCAGATACTAAAAATCTTTTCATAAATCGATAATAAGTGGAGAGAATATGAATAAAGCTATATCTGTATGATTTACGCCAACAATCTTTCTTACAAAAAAGTGCAATTAGTGTTGGACTTATGGTAACCTTTTCTGTTCCGAGGATAAAAAGAATAATAATCTATCAAAAATAAATACTAGTTTAATAAAATTCGATAGTTTTACTAAACTCATTTTCAGCAAATTAATCATCTTCTATAAGACCACAATACATTTTCACTTATTTGTAAATTTTTATATCTTTAACAAAAAAACCTGTCCATTAGAGACAGGTTTTTTTGTTATCTTCTTATTACTTATTTAATAATACATCTGGTAGGTGACTCTCTCACCGGAAGGGTCTAATCCTTCAATAATCAAACGCCCTCTTACATTTCCCATCATGTCAACCACATCTTTAGGTGCGTTTACTGGCTGACGGTTAATAGAAGTGATGATGAATCCTTCATCAAACTGACTTAACACGCCACGTCCTGTAATTTTTACAATCCGTACCCCATTCTGTAATCGAAACTTATCTTTCTCAACTTTAGACAAAGCTTCCAGCTCTGCACCCAGCGATTCTGCTTTATAGGTTTCATGTTTCAGTAAACCTGTTGTGCCTTCTCGATTTGTTAGCGTCAGCTGTCCTTCTTTGGTATCATTACCTCTGCGATAAGTCACCGTTATTTTATCTCCCGGACGATAGAAACTCAACTGCTCATCAAACTCTGCCTTGCTATTGATAGTCTGTCCATTTACTTTCAGAATCACATCACCCTTACGTAATCCCAGCTTTTCTGCTGCAGAACCAGTTTCAAGATATGTCACAACGGCACCAGAATAATCATTCAGAGCATACTTTTCAGCTGTTTGGCTATTGATGTCTGAAACTTCTGCTCCCAGGAAACCCGTCTGTACTTCCCCGTATTTCACCAGGTCATTAAATATCTTGTTTACAATATCTACAGGAACAGCAAAACCATAACCTGTGTAGCTACCTGTACGTGATAAAATTGCACTATTAATACCAATTAACTCTCCTTTGATATTTACTAAGGCACCTCCACTGTTACCAGGGTTGATAGCAGCATCTGTCTGAATAAAAGACTCAATAGGAAACTGACTACCCAAAATACCAATATTACGACCTTTTGCACTTACAATACCAGCTGTCACTGTAGAAGTAAGGTTAAACGGATTACCAACAGCCAGTACCCATTCTCCTACCTGTACATCCCGGCTATGGGCTAACTTAATAGCAGGTAATCCTTTTCCTTCGATTTTTAACACAGCAATATCTGTAGACGGGTCAGTACCAATCATCTTGGCTTTGTAAGATCGTTTATTATGTACTACCTCAATAGAGTTCGCATTTTCAATTACGTGGTTATTGGTTACTACATACCCATCTGCTGTAAAAATTACTCCAGACCCGGAACCAGAAACTTTTTGTTCGCGACCTCCGCCACCAAAAAACCAGTCAAACATATCATACTGATTGGCAATGGTTGAGGTGGTTTTAATAAATACTACACTGGATGTACTGGCAGCAGATGCTGCCACAAAGTCAGCATTTATTGGTGAATTGGTATAGGCCTGACTGACAGTTCGCATTACAGAATTAGTATTTTCTGGTAGAACCGGAGTAGAAGAAGTTCCAAAGTGCTGAAACAAAAAGGCTCCAAATACTCCCGAGCCTAAGCTTAACAAAACTGTTTTTAATGTTTTCATTAGGGTTCAGACAAAACAAACATACTGTAAACTAACTCTTTTCTGACATAGAATCAAAAATTATGCAATAGAAAGAAAGACGGAAAAACTATATCCTAGATTTTGGTTGGATTATCCCCTATTCCGAATCATCTCGCATATCCTCTCTTTCCTGATTTTTTCAATTAAACATAGGTTACCTACTAATCTCAAAGGTATTAAAATTTGAAAATGTATATCTTTTACTACAACGCTACCTACCTATGAAAACGTCATTAATAGCTTTTGTATTACTTACAATCTTTAGCAGTTGCGGAGAACTCGAATCGTCACAAACGCAAACACTCTTTGACCAGCCACAACCAGCAGATGTCAAAAACACAACGGAGCTTGGCAAAAAAATTCAAGGTACTTATATGAATCAGAAGATTCATATTTCTCAGGATTCTTCAGGCTTTTATTCGGATACTACTTTTTTGCAAGTATATTCCAATTCAATCCTTTCAGTATCCCGATTCTTTCTAAAACAACATCGTAGGGATTTGGATCTTCCTGATTCGGTAAAAAAATTAAATAACACAGCTTTACTCTCCTATGTTACCAAAGAAGAAGGTTTGACCAAAGCATATTTTGTTGCAGATACTCTATTTTGTTTTACACAAATCTCTGACACAATTCTTAAACTTTCTGCACCTACCATACTTCGCTACTACAAAGGTTCCTACTTTATCAATACTCCAGTTGAACCATCTGGTTGGGAAGTAATGCGACTAACACCTAAAAAGAATTATCTTCTTGTGAGCTACTTATATGCAGAGGATTCCATCACCACAGATATTGAACAAATCACACCCGTGAAAGTGACAACATACGAACAGGATAGCTCCAGCTATACTTTCACATCTATCAATCCAAGTCGAAAGGAATTTAAGAAACTGATCAAAGAAGATTTATTTACAACAGAAAAAGTCTACAGGAAAATCCGATAATCTTTTCAATCTTCAGAAATAGCCTTAATACTCCTATCATAAAAGCCGATCAGTTCGTAGTTTTTTTCATTTATCCAAAAACTACGAACTCTCGTCAAATGCTGTTTTTCATCCTGCTTTAGATTCCAACACAATTTTCGCAAACATTCCGGACAAAAATAAGTAGGACGCCCATCCATCTCATACTTGTTATTACTCCCATTCATACAACATTCATATTTGACACAATGTCTAATAGAAAACATATGTCCGATTTCATGAGTCGCAGTCCGGATTGTCCGTTGAAACACCTGATCAAATTCTTTAGGATTATCAGCACATCCAAAGCGATTAATAGACCACACACCCACACGTTTTTTCAAAGATGCTAAACCAAAGACATAGTTCCAATCTGGTCGGGGATATAAATCATAGGTTGTAAATGCGATTAAAACAGCGGCATCACCAGGTAGCACAGGAGCTAACACGTCATTGAGAATCAGACTGGCACTTAGTTGTATACCTGTATCTTCCCGTTCTCTTGAGTCTTTCAGAAAGTTGGCATTCTCAGGCACGGACACATACTTTACCTGAAGTCCATAAAATAACCAGAGATAACGAGCAGCTTTTGAAACGATTTGTAATTCTGCGGGAGAGAATGTTCCAATACGCATAATATAAATTTTGTCACGACCACCATCCAGACGAGTGGGCTTTTTGTTCACATAGGTTTCAAAAGACTGATAGGTTTCTTTGTGTTCTGCCAGCCATTCTCCTGGCATAGGTTGTTCTTTTAACTTATGTAAAGGAGTTAATTTCTGTTGTATAACGACTCGACTGTCTTTCTTTTCTTTACACGAAATCATTAACAAACATAAAATTCCTCCCACTAAGAGAGTTCTTACATACTTCTGATTTAACATACAATGCAGACTGATGGCTTACAGATAAAATTGTATCTAAATGTAGAAATATAAAACAGTAATTGAAAAAGGTGTATTTTTACCGCATGGGAATTCGTTCATTTTTAGCAAAGCCATTTGCCTCATCCGTTGTAAAAGCACAAAATCGGTGGGCAGCGGCACCAGTAGAATCACAGAATGCAGTTTTTCAGTCACTGCTTGCAGGAGGAAAAGATACACTTTTTGGAAAAGAACATGGGTTTTCTTCTATTCGTACATATGAAGATTTTAAACGTCAGGTCCCTGTACGGGATTATGAAGATATTAAATCCTATATTCAGCAAGTAAAAGATGGTAAGTCAGATATTCTCTGGAAGGGTAAACCTCTGTATTTTGCCAAAACATCAGGTACAACTTCTGGAGTGAAGTATATTCCCATTTCAAAGGAATCTATTCCCAATCATATTAACTCTGCCAGAAATGCACTGTTGACTTATGTACATGAGACAGGCAAAGCAGACTTTCTGGATCGCAAACTAATATTTTTGTCAGGTAGTCCTATTTTGGATATGTCAGGTGCCATTCCAACAGGCAGGCTGTCGGGTATAGTTAATCATCATGTACCAGGCTATCTGCGTACCAATCAACTCCCCAGTTATACAACCAATTGTATTGAGGATTGGGAAACAAAACTCGATACAATTATTGGAGAAACGTTATCAGAAGATATGTCATTGATATCTGGTATCCCACCTTGGGTACAGATGTATTTTGATCGTATCATTGCCAAGACAGGCAAACCTATCAAAGATACATTCCCTAACTTTTCTTTGTTTGTATATGGTGGTGTAAATTTTGAACCTTATCGAGCCAAGATTTTTGAATCGATTGGAAAGAAAATAGATTCCATAGAGATGTTCCCTGCCTCAGAAGGTTTCTTTGCTTATCAGGATAAACAAATACATGAAGGATTATTATTGTTATTAAACAGTGGAATCTTTTATGAATTTATTCCAGCAGAAGAGTTTTTCAATACCAATCCCACTCGTCTTAGTATTGCAGATGTCGAACTAGGTAAAAACTATGTATTGATTGTAAACAATAATGCAGGTTTATGGGGATACAATGTAGGTGATACGATCAAGTTTGTCTCCAAAAATCCATACCGTATTATCGTATCTGGCCGTATCAAACATTTTATCTCAGCATTTGGAGAACATGTGATAGGAGAAGAAGTAGAAAAAGCAATGCAATATGCCATGCAAAAACATCCGGAAGTAGAATTGATTGAATTTACAGTAGCCCCAATGGTAACACCAGATGGAGATCAATTACCTTATCATGAATGGTTTGTAGAATTTGCCAAACTACCACAGGATATGAATGCGTTTGCCAGAGATATCGATCAGAAATTAGTTCAACTAAACGTATATTATAAAGATCTGATTTCAGGTAGTATATTACAAACCCTAAAAATTACTGCCTTACAACCAGATACATTCCGTAAGTACATGAAATCCCAGGGTAAACTGGGTGGACAGAATAAAGTTCCCCGATTATCCAATGATCGGAAACTGGCTGATGAACTGGTAAAATTCAGAATCAATTAAGCATTAGGAAATACAGGAGTAAAAGAAATCATATATATTACTGAGCAATTACATCCCTAAAAGCTCGGTTCCCTATTATGGATATTCAAAAAAAACGGGTTGCTATCCTGGGTTCAACAGGATCTATTGGCACACAGGCATTGGAGGTAATTCAGGCCAATCCAGAATCATTTGAAGTAGAAGTATTAACAGCACAGAATAATGCAGATTTACTAATTCAACAAGCGATACAGTTTCAGCCTAATGTAGTTGTTATCTGTAATGAAGACTTGTACGAAAAAGTAGCGGCTGCCTTAATTAACCATCCGGTGAAAGTATATGCAGGCGCTAAATCTATGGCGTCTGTAGTTCAGATGGAAAGTGTTGACATTGTATTAACAGCCTTAGTAGGCTATGCAGGATTGATCCCAACCATAAAAGCCATTGAAGCAGGTAAGCCTATTGCTCTCGCCAATAAAGAAACTTTGGTTGTAGCAGGTGAACTGGTTACTCAACTAGCACGTGAAAAAGGAGTAAGTATTTATCCGGTTGATTCTGAACACTCAGCCATTTTTCAATGTTTGGCTGGTGAATGGCACAATCCCATTGAGAAGATTATTTTAACAGCGTCAGGAGGACCGTTTCGAGGCAAAGACAGAGACTTCCTACGCACAGTAACCAAAGCCCAGGCACTCAAACATCCTAACTGGGATATGGGAGCTAAAATAACCATTGATTCAGCAACTCTTATGAATAAGGGACTTGAGGTTATTGAAGCTAAATGGTTATTTGGTATAACTCCATCTCAGATAGATGTGGTAGTTCATCCGCAATCCATTATTCACTCATTGGTTCAGTTTCAGGATGGTAGCCTCAAGGCACAAATGGGCTTACCGGATATGAAACTTCCTATTCAATACGCATTAGGTTATCCTAAACGACTTTCTGCGGATTTCCCACGATTTAACTTTGCCAATTATCCGACTCTTTCCTTCGAAGAGCCTGACAAAAAGACATTTATAAATCTTCAACTAGCTTTTGACGCCTTAGATAAAGGGGGTAATATGCCTTGTATCGTGAATGCGGCTAATGAAGTGGCTGTGGCAGCATTTTTGAGAGAGGAAATAGGATTTCTGGAAATATCTGACTGGATTATTCGTTGTATGGCTAAAGTACCGTATATTGGCAATCCGACATTGGACGACTATATCCATACAGATAAAGAAGCCAGACGGATAGCATCTGAACCTCTTACAGTGTAAAGTTTTAACAATCTTTCTGATTATCATTCGTCTTCAATATAGAAAGATATAGAATAGAAGAACTGATATGAATCTTACAGATGCGCATTCTCAAATAAAAAACGAGTATTTATTTCTAATTCAATATAGTAATTTCACATATCAAATTTAGCACTGAAATTTAAATGGATGTAGTAGTAATGATTGCCCAGCTATTGTTGGGTTTATCCATTCTGGTAGGCGTACATGAGTTGGGGCATTTCTTGACTGCCAAATGGTTTAAAATGCGTGTGGAGCAATTTGCCTTAGGCTTGCCTCCTCAAATGTTTGGCTTGAAATTCTTACCTGCTAAAATATTTAGTGTTCGTCATGGTGAAACAGAATACCTGTTATCACCTCTGCCTTTAGGTGGTTATGTTAAGATTGCCGGTATGATGGATGAATCGATGGATACAGAGCAGATGGCAAGTGAACCCCAACCTTGGGAGTTTCGTAGCAAGCCAGCTTGGCAGCGCTTAATTGTTATGATGGGTGGAATTATTGTCAATGTCATCACCGGCATTGTAATCTTTGGCTTCCTGTTGTTAATTTATGGAGAGCAATATATTCCAACAAAGGCATTGAAATATGGCATTGTGGCAGGTCCTGTTGCTCAGAACATGGGACTACGTACAGGCGATAAAATAGTAAAGTTAAATGGACAGACATTTGAAGACTTCTCTGATATTTCCAAATCGCTTTTAAACTCAGGAAGTTACTATACTGTTGAACGTAATGGACAATTAATTGACCTGCAGGTTCCGGATAAGCTGTTAAACGATCTATCCAATAAGAAGAGTCCTCAGAACTTCATCTTCCCCCGGATGACTTTCACGGTTGATACAGTTCCTCCTGTTGAACAACCAGGTTTTCTTGCCCGTCTGATTCTTCAGATGAAAGGCAAAGACCCTGTAGCAAAAGAAAGTCCTGCTCAAAAAATCGGATTGCAGTCTGGTGATAAGATTGAAAAAGTAAATGGTACTCCTATCCGTTTCTTTGATGAGCTTCAGGAAACGCTGAAAGCTAATAAAGGTAAAACCGTTACATTTACCATTAACCATAAAGGTACAGTAAGAGAAGCTACAACTCAGTTGGATACAACTGGCGTATTAGGATTTATTCCAAAACAAGATATTGAAACGGCAACTATAGATTATAGCTTTGGAGAAGCATTTGCCAAAGCCCCATCCAGAGCATTTGAAGTAATCGGAAATCAACTGAAAGCGTTTGGAAAGATCTTCAGAGGCGAATTATCTCCTACCAACTCTTTAGGTAGCTTTATTTCTATTGGCAAATTGTATGGAGGTATCTGGGATTGGGAAAAGTTCTGGAGTCTGACAGCAACTCTTTCTATGGTACTGGCATTTATGAATTTCCTTCCAATTCCAGTACTGGATGGAGGACATGTAGTATTCTTATTATATGAAATGATAGCAGGTCGTGCGCCTTCTCAGAAATTCATGGAGGTAGCTCTTCGTTTTGGCATGGTACTCCTCTTTGGTTTAATGGCGTTTGCAATTGGCCTGGATTTCTATCGCTTAGTAAGATAGATAACAGAGTAAGAGAAGAATGATACAATAAAAAAGCGAGGGATTAATTCTCTCGCTTTTTTATTTAGTTAACAGCTTTTAATACTGCAATAAATTGCCATTTAGGAGATAAGATGGTTCTCACTATAGGAAGATGTTCATATAATTGGATATGATTATTCATATCTATTATTTCAAGACCCGCACCCTCACACAGTTTACTAAAGCGTTTTTTTGTAAAATATCTTTCAGGTATGTTTATTCCATATGCCCAGTTTCCTACAATGTCCATCATCTTAAGCATAAGTCGTGAGTAATAACTATATTCAAAATGATCTTTTATAAGCACGATTTTACCTGTTCTAGCAGCTTCTGTCAACAAGACTGGTGTATTTTCACCAGCATGATGAAGTACATCGCAAAAAGTAATTACATCAAATGACTTATCAGCAAAAGGAATATAAGATCCATCAAATGTTTTGTATTTTTTCCATTTTGCATTGTTCTCCAAGCCTTCTGGTAGCGGATGAATATCTATACACTGCCAAATAGTATTAGGCAAGCTTTCATTAATTGATTCTGCAATAATCATATCACCACATCCAACATCCAAGCAATGAACATTTGTATCTTTAGTGGAAAAACAATCAATAATATTCTGTTTTAGTAACTGAGTTAAAATGCAGGTTCGTCTGTTATGTGAAGCCTTTTGATGAAAATGTATTAATAGTTTTCTTATGATCCCTTTCTGTATATTAACAATTGGCGAACTCATTGATTAATGCTGTTATAGGTTACTTTATAGATTGTCGTAACTCCAAACGTTCTAACTTTTATCCACGGTTGAGCACGAAAACGTTTAATAAGTTTTTTGAGTTGTTCTCTTTCTAACTTACCAATATCCTCATCAGGAAGAGGTATATATATATTAACTGTGTTATGAGAGATGATATTAGAGCGATCTATTAGTTCAGGTAAACATAAATAAGCACCTCCCATTGCAGCATGATCAGCTAAACGATATCCATAATGAGGAGTAACAAAAATATTTTCCCCTTGTTGTTCTTCATACAAAAACTGACTCATTGTATATAAATCTATAATATCAGGGTTTGCATATTTTTTTTTTATTTTAAAAAAATATTGTCCAGTCCCTACTACTATACTAAAGAGTACCAATATTGTAAGTAGACGAATATATATACGCTTGACTGATGTATTATAGATTTTAGTAAATATCAACCATAGGCTTACAGCTAAAGGAGCATAATATCTTTTCTCTGCTACATATGTCCACCCTGCTAAAGTTGTAGATGGTCCTAAAATAACAGTGAATATGATCAGGGAACACAGATTTACACAGATGGTTATTATGATAAACATCTCCATTAATCCATCCTGGCATTCTAAATAAAATATTCCTCTTCTGATTATACTACCACTTTTCCTATTATCTTCATCTGTAACCTTATGTTTTATAACATTTATCCATTTCAATAAAAGTACAATAGTTAAAATACATATAGCAAATTGAAATAGAAAAGATAATGTGTTAGCAGCAGGGTATTTAAGAATTTTATAAAGAAAACTATTAATAAACTCTACACTAAAAGAACTATCAGCAATAAAATTTGTCATCTTCCCTAAATCTTTCCAATGTAAAGACTTAAATAAAATTCCATCCGGGTGTCTGTTACTTAAATAATCCCCACCACTACCACTCTGTAAGATAGACTGGATACTCACTAAAACTATAGTTGTCAGCAAAGCAACCATAGAAAATTTCCACAACCGTCTATTATAGATTGTAGAAATTAATAATAAAAATAAAGGAATCCAGAAAAATAGATAATAAGCATATCTGAAAAAACAAGTCAGATAGGATAAAGCTCCAATAGAAAAAGCCAACAGGTATGACCTATAGGAAAAATATTCTCTTTCAACTACTTGAAAAACAAATCCCACAGCTAGAAGAAATAATCCTAAGGCCAATAGATCAGATAAACCACAGTATTGAAATAATATAGGTGCAGAAAGAAAAAAAGCCCAGAAAATCCAAATAGCGTTAAAAGAAAACTGTGAGATATATTTTTGTACTATATAATAACACCCTAATATAATTAACAAAAAAGCAAATAGTGTTGCAAACCATAAAGACAAAGACATTGAGAAAACTGACATCAAAATAGCTAACAGATATTCTACTCCTGGAGCAAACGTTTTATCAGGAATATACATCACTTCAGCTAAATTGGTAGTAGTAATATATCCTTGTGTAAAACCATGTCCTCTTAAATAAGAAACAGCACGAGCTGTTTGCAAAATGGTATCATCAATAATGCGAGGTGAGTAATAACTAACAGAACTTATATAGATTACTATACCTATAATAGAAAAAATATACTCCTGCCTTTTCATAAACTTATTTCACTAACTATGGTTTGGTCTTCAGACCTAGAATACTATAGAAGAAACTATATAAAACTATCTGAACACCTATTATAGACAATGTGACAGCAGGAATAGCTAAACGAAAAGTCTTTGCAGGATTTACTAAATCTCCAAAATCATTATAAACCCATACCCTAAATAACTGAACACTTAAAAATATCCCAGATATAATCAAGATAAGCCCAGCAAAAACACCTCTCTCTAAAGTGAATATATCTAGTAAGCTTACAGGAAAAGAGCGCTCAGGTAGTAAACCTTCTCTGACTGCAAACACGCTTGCAAAATAATAAAAGGTGATACACTGAAAACCAATAAATATCATGGAGCAGCTATATAGTAAAGTATGTATATCAAACCTTACACCACCAATAATAACAGGATTTAAAGTAAGAATAACAGATAGCAGTACTCCAACTAACAATAAAGAAAACCCCGGAATCAGAAACAACCATCGAGGGCTATAGAGCAAAAAGAAACGTAAACTTCGCCATCCATCCCTCCAGGTCCTTAAATGTGGTGGACGATTTCGTCCATCAGGATATAGCTTTGTTGGAACTTCTGTTACATTCAATTCATTAAGTCCAGCTTTAAC
Organism: Xanthocytophaga flava; assembly: GCF_030068545.1. NCBI lineage: Bacteria > Pseudomonadati > Bacteroidota > Cytophagia > Cytophagales > Rhodocytophagaceae > Xanthocytophaga > Xanthocytophaga flava. Next base: position 43,476 of record NZ_JASJOR010000039.1, read on the forward strand.
CACCATTTCCAATGCAAACTCCATCCCTGTGGTCTTTAAATTCATATCTAAAACAGAATCTCGTTTAAACCCTCTTAAACCACAATAAAAATCTCTTGTATTAGATCTGAAGAAAAGTCTTCCTATAAAAGAAAGACCAGGATTACCTAAATAACGATGTAAAAAAGGCATTGCATCTTTCTCTATACCACCTTCAAAGCGATTGCCCATTACCAAATCATATCCTTCGCGTAATCTTCTCACAAAAGATTCCAAAGAGGAAAAGTCATAGCTATTATCTGAATCTCCCATGATAATATATTTTCCACGTGCCATCTCTATCCCTCCTCTCAATGCAGCGCCATAACCTTTAGTAGAAATAGCAACGACCTGAGCCCCATTCCTGATAGCAATTTCTTGAGACCCATCAGTACTACCATTATCTGCAATAATCACTTCTCCAACAATCTGGTAATCTATTAAGAATTTTTGCGCTTTCTGAACACATATTTCTAATGTTTCTGCTTCATTCAAACAGGGCATTAGAATTGTTAATTCAATCTCCTGACTCATAAATGTGGTACTATTGAGTAAGCCTAAATAATAAATAAAAGTCATAAAAAAATCCCGATATAAAATATATCAGGATAGCCTAAAAGATATTCAGAGCTGGAACTTAAATTGATATATGTGCAATTTTACTTATTTAGGGAAAACTAATCAAACAAATCTTCAGTACGTTCTAACATCAGTATGGAAGATTGAGGAACAATTACATATTTCTCATCCTGATATACAACTTCAATAGCGTTGCGCTGCAGATAAATAGCTACATCTCCTTCCTGAGCCTGCAAAGGAAGATATTTGATTTTCTCATCTGTTTGTTTCCATGGCTCATCTTCTGCAACAGCCGGAATAGGATAACCAGGGCCTACTTTTATAACATATCCACTCTGTACATCTTCTTTCTCCTGAACAGTTGGAGGTAAATATAATCCACTAGTTGTTCTGTCTGTTGGGCTTTTGGGCTTAATTAATACCCGATCCCCAACAATTATAAGCTTTTTTAATTGATTACTGGCAGTTACTTCCATCATAGACAATAGCAAGAGATTAATAAAAACAGTTTGCTTGGTTATTCATTACAATTACAAAAATCAGACAAGACTAATAGATGTGTCAGAATGGCAGAAAAACAATCAGGCTTATCTGCATGCAGATAAGCCTGATTAAAGAAATACAATCTTATAGATTATCTTATTCGTGGTAGTTCAATACACGATGACCTTCAGAAGCTAATAGTTGATCACGTTTGAACAATGCAATATCAGCATCCATCATATCTTTTACCAAGGCAGGTAGATCATATTTCAGTTTCCAGCCTAATTTTTCTTTTGCTTTTGTAGGATCTCCTAACAAAAGATCTACTTCTGTAGGACGGAAATACTTAGCATCAATGGCAACTATTTCTTTGCCAATTGGCAGTTGATATTCAGGATTAGAGCAAGATGCTACATAGGCTTTCTCATCAATACCTTCTCCTCTGAAATCCAGTTCAATACCCACTTCTGCAAATGCCATACGTACGAAATCACGAATGCGGGTAGTCACACCTGTTGCGATAACAAAGTCTTCAGGCTTCTCTTGTTGTAAGATCAACCACATTGCCTCTACATAATCTTTAGCATGTCCCCAGTCACGTTGTGCATCCAGGTTACCTAGATATAATTTATCCTGGAACCCTAAGGCAATACGAGCAGCGGCACGTGTAATCTTACGTGTTACGAATGTTTCACCACGTAATGGAGACTCGTGGTTAAATAAAATACCATTACAAGCATACATATCATATGCTTCACGATAGTTTACTGTAATCCAGTAACCATACAATTTAGCAACAGCATAAGGAGAACGAGGATAGAAAGGTGTTTCTTCAGATTGAGCATGTCCTTGTACACCTCCATATAATTCAGAAGTAGACGCCTGATAGATTTTGGTTTTTTTAGTCAGACCCAGTAACCGAACTGCTTCTAGGATACGTAATGTCCCAATTCCATCTACTTGAGCAGTATATTCAGGTTCGTCAAAACTTACACGAACATGAGACATGGCCCCCAAGTTATAGATCTCATCTGGCTGAATTTCCTGGATGATACGGATTACGTTTGTTGAATCGCTCAGGTCTCCGTAATGTAATTTAAACCGTACACCTTTTTCATGTGGATCCTGATACAAATGATCAATACGTTCCGTATTAAAAAGAGAGCTTCTTCTTTTAATACCATGAACCTCATACCCTTTGCTTAGCAATAACTCGGCTAGGTAAGCGCCGTCTTGTCCTGTAATACCTGTAATAAGAGCTTTTTTCATAGAAATTAATAAATTACTTCCGATTGAAGAGTGCAAATATGATAATTAAAATATTGACATTCAATTTTATGGACAAAATCTTCCAAAACATTACACCAATTCTGCTATCATCACATGCTTATTAATCAGTAAAGTATAAGAAAGGTAAATGCTCATTCTGAATTTTATCAAAATAAATTAAGTACAATCTGAAAAAACATGCACAGTTTTATTTCCGGACACTTCCCAATTTAATGTGTCTGTGGAATTTTTTGGACAAATCCATCCTGATTGATACACCACAGGACTTTATCTTGTCCCTGAATTTTACCTATAAACTGATGAGTAGTAGCCTCTATAAATATATTATTGATTTGCTTATCAATTATCACCTGACTAGACGTAAACTGTAAATCAGATACATGAGCTGCATATTTCCCATATTTCTCATGATATTGTTTTTGCCGATAATATATCAGCCACAGGTAATGCTTTTGTTGTTCGGAATATGGTAAAACAATCGAACCAGAGGATATTGTATGTACGAACTGCAAATAACCCCATCTTTCCGGGTAATGCATATTAATCACTCCCTGTGGTGACCAGACCCAGTTATGCTCTGGAAGATTTCGTCCATTAGCATCCTTACGTTTTACATATTTCCCATTCTGAATATCTGTATCCCACTCTACACGTGAAAAGTTTATACGCCATAAAGTGCCATGCTCAGGTACAGTCCGATTATTTCCAATTGTAAGGGCCCAAAATGGAATAGCCATTTCAACCGTCCACCCTTTGTCTATATCCGCAGGATTATTTAACGTCCCATTTACCTTCACAGCAGAACGCAGTTTGTCTACATGCCAGGAAATCATGGCATCGCCTCCATTACGATAAGGTTTTGGTAAAAGTAAATCAAAAATTGTATTTATTGCGTTTACCTCTATCTCAAAATAGTGATGTGTATCTTGGTCTGGATCAATGAACACCTCAAAATCATTGTCATAATAAACAATTTCATCATGTTGCTTTAATGTTGCCCATACATGTGGTTCGTCTAGTTCTGCTGCAATGAACAAAGCAGAATCAGACCATACCATTTTTACACGGGTTGTCCAAACAGGCTTGGGTCGTTTGTCACCTTCTATATCTGTAAACTGCTCTGTCCATGATACTGATTGCCATGCAGGATCATTGATATCTCCATCAATCACAGGTTTCCTGGCAGTATAAATAGCCTGATACTGTTTGGGTGTAGTAAAAAGATGTTCTAGTCCAGCAAATGTAGTTTGCCCATACAAAGAGCTCACTTTAAGTCCACTAACGAGAACTAGAGCTAAAAGTTTCTTAATCATATATTTATGTTGCTCGATTTATGTATATAGTAATGAAAAAAAAGAAAGAGTGAAATCTTTTCAGAGATCACTCTTTCTTTCTATTGCACCAACTTGACTTATTTTATTTTAATAGTTACAGACAATTTATCATCCTGTGAATGACTACCCAATACGATTTTATAATTACCACTATATACCTTCCATTGTCCTTTTTGCAAATCCCATTTACGCAGTTCACTTACAGGTATCTTGAATGTTACATTCTGTTCTCCATTTTTTGTCACAGTAACCCGCTGAAAACCTTTTAGTTCTTTCAATGGCATCCGTTCAATACCTGGATATTGGATATATGCCTGTACTACCTCATCTGCATCTATTGTCCCGGTATTCTTTACAGTAACTGTAAATTCCAGTACATCCTTTGCAGAGTAAACAGCTTTAGGCACTTTACCCCAGTTATAAGCAAAAGAAGTATAGCTCAATCCAAAGCCAAATGGGTATTGTACCTGTCCGCTAAAATATCGGTATGTTTTTCCTTTCATAACATAGCTGTCATAGGCAGTAAGGTCAGAAAGTGATTTATAGAAAGTAACTGGTAAATGGCCTGAAGGAGATATCTTTCCAAATAAAATATCAGCCAATGCATTTCCTCCCTGTTCACCAGGATACCACGCCAGAACAATAGCATCTGCATATGGCTCAATAGCTGCAATATCTATTGCACTACCTGCTGTAATTACAGCAACTATTGGTTTATTGTGACGTTTGCGGAGCGCTTTCAGAAAAGCAATATGACTGGCAGGCAAACTCATATTTACTCGATCTCCACCACTAGCCGCAAGGAAAGCGTCTCCTTCTTCACCTTCTAATACAGGTGTTAATCCAAGTACGGCAATAGATAAATCACTATTTTCCGCTGCCCAAAGTCCACCAAAACGTGTTGTATCCGTATAGTCACATCCCTGATCATATTGTACACCTACTCCAGGACCGGCAGCATCAGTAATTCCTTCTACAAAAGTCACTGTATTTTTAGATACCCCATGATAATTGGCAACCAATGCGTCCAATGATGCCGCATTAGGTCCCAGAATCATAATACTATTATACTGTGATTGTTTTAATGGGAGAACTCCCTTGCTATTCTTCAAAAGGACCATACTCTGTTGTGCCATCTTTCTTGCCAGAGCTACATGTTCTGGAGAACGAACACTTTCAGCACCCAGGTTGCTATAGGGAACCAGAGAAGGATCATCAAAGAAACCCAGTTTAAACTGTGTACGTAAAGCAGGTGCCAGAGCTGAATCAATATCAGCAGCAGTAAGCAATCCCTCTTTAATTGCCTGTAATGCATCTTTTTGCAGGATATTAGAACAATCCAGATTGATACCTGCTTTGATTGCAGCTGCAGCTACTTCTACCGGGCCTTTCATAACCTTATGTCTCGACCAAATATCATCTAAAGCACCACAATCTGTTACCTTATGTCCCTGAAAATGCCATTCCTTTATAAGGATGTCGTTTAGTAAAGTATTACTTGTACAACAAGGTTCATTATTCACTCTGTTGTAACCACACATAATAGACTCAACCTTTGCATCAACCAATTTATTAAACGCATACAAATACGTTTCTCGTAAATCTTTTTCATCTACCACTGCATTAAATGAATGTCTGCCGGCTTCCGGACCGCTATGCACTGCAAAGTGTTTGGCGCAGGCTGATGTTTTCAGATAACGAGGATCATCTCCCTGCAGTCCTTTGATAAAGGCAACTCCCATCTGTGAAGTTAGGAAAGGATCTTCGCCATAGGTTTCCTGTCCTCTTCCCCATCGTGGATCACGAAATATATTGATATTGGGAGACCAGAATGTCAAACCCATATATTGAATACGACGATTCTGTTGCAAAGACAAGTTATACTTGGCTCTTGCCTCCGTAGAAATAGCTGAAGAAATATCTTTCAACAACTGATCGTTAAAAGATGCCGCCATACCAATAGCCTGAGGAAAAATAGTAGCTTCACCTGCCCTTGCAACTCCATGCAATGCTTCATTCCACCAGTTATAGGCAGGAATATTTAAACGAGTTATTTCCGGACTACGATATCCTAGAAGAGAAATCTTTTCTTCCAGAGTCAGTTGTTTTAACAAATCCTGAGTACGAACAGCTAAGGTTTGTTTACTATCTCTGAAAAGGGGTGTCTGCTGTGCATAAGACATTGAAGTCATACAACACAATAGAAGCAACAGCTTGTAAGCCTGATGTTTAATAAAAAGCATTTATACTATTGATTTGAAAGAAAATAGAAGAATACTATGTGATGTGGTATATCCGGAATGAGAACAGGTATTCTCCATAATTTTTGGTTTGTAAACCACTAACTATGGAGAATACTAAGTAACGAATAATCTTCATTCTGGCAGTGAACGAGCCCAGTTTTCCTTAGCAACACCCCATGTCTTGCTAGGTTTGCTGCCCATCTCAATAACTAATTCACCCCCTTTTATCATATCTTTATGTAAAAGATATGATTGAGGATAAGATGTGCCATTCAGAGTCATACGCTGAATGTATAGATTCTGTGGACCATTGTTTTTGATCTGTATATGAAATGTTTTATTCTCTCCAACAGTTAAACGGACATCATCAAATACAGGGCTTCCCATCACGTAGGCTCCATTTGCAGGATTGGCAGAGTAAAATCCTAGGGAAGACAATACATACCAGGCAGACATCTGGCCCACATCTTCATTACCTGATAATCCATCAGGCTTTTCAGTGTATAAGTTATCCAGAATATATCGAACTTTCTCAGCGGTCTTCCAAGGTTGGCCTACATAAGCATACATATAGGTAATATGATGACTAGGTTCATTGCCATGTGCATATAAACCAATCAATCCGGTAATATCATTGGAAGCTTCATTTCCCATATCACCTTTGATCACAAATAATGAGTCCAGCTTATCAGTGAATTTCTTTTCGCCACCCATTAACTGAACCAGTCCTTCTACATCGTGTGGCACCAACCATGTATATTGCCAGGAATTACCTTCTGCAAAATCATCTTTCATGTGTCGGGTAATAAAAGGACTAAAAGGAGTACGCCATTCAGTATCCGAGATACGACCTCTTACAAAGCGGATTGCAGGATCAAAATAGTTTTTGTAGTTAGCACCTCGTCTGCTGAAATACTGATAATCTTCTTCCTTACCCAACATTTTAGCAACCTGTGCAATACTCCAGTCATCAATAGAATATTCCATCCCTTTGGACACACTTTCTAACTCAGCATTGGCGGGTATATACCCTTGTTTCTTTACATAGTTCAGTCCACGTTCATCCAGCATAGCAGAAGCTTTCATCGCTTCAAAGGCCAGATTTACATCAAATCCATTAAATCCTTTCAGACAGGCATCCGCAATTACGGGAATAGCACTATTACCAGGCATGGTATTGGTTTCGTTTCCCATCAAATGCCATACAGGTAATTTTCCCTGTTGTTGATAAATAGCCAACATGCTATTCACCATATCATTTACCCGCTGAGGTTGTACAAGAGTAAATAGAGGATTGGCTCCTCGATATGTATCCCAGAGAGAAAAGGTTGTCAGATTGGTAAATGGTGCACTCCTATAAATCTGTTTATCTGTACCCCTGTAGTCCCCATTGTGGTCATTAAAGGTAGAGGGAGCTATCATAGTGTGATACAATGCTGTGTAAAATATCTTCAGTCGTTTGGTATCGTTTGACTGGACAGCAACTTTATTTAATTCTTTGTTCCAGGCAGCTTTTGCATTATTTACTACTTTTGTAAAATTCCAGTGTGGCAATTCGGTTTGAATATTAGCCAGTGCATTGTCTGCACTTACAGGAGAAATACCGACCTTCACATGTACTATTTCATTTTCAGTAGTAGCAAAGCTAACCACACCTTTGATTCGATTGCCATCAGCCATAGTCCCTTTAACAGGTGTCTGATCGTTATATAAATCAAACTGCTTAATTGGCTTCGAGAAGATTATTGTAAAAAACAAACGTTGATCGGGTGCCCAGCCTTTGGAATTTCGAAAACCAATCAAAGTAGAGTCATTCAACTTTTCTAGTCGTGTAACAGTAGCCAGATCCCAACCAATACCTTCTTTCAAGTCAATTACCAAGTGTGCATCTGAAGACTTTGGAAAAGTGTATTGATGAAAACCAACTCGTTCTGTAGCAGTTAGTTCAGCCTTGATACCATATCTTTTCAGTAGGACAGAATAATATCCCGGCTTAGCTATTTCATCACTATGAGAGAACAAGGATGAATATCCACTGTTCAAATCTTTGGGTGTACCTTTGGTAACCTTTACATTTCCGGTAGTAGGCATGATTAGTACATCCCCCAGATCTCCTATCCCAGTACCACTCAGATGAGTATGAGCAAAACCAATAATAACTGAATCAGAGTAATGATATCCGGAACACCAGTCCCAGCCCTCAGAAATCTGAGTAGGCCCTAATTGTACAGCCCCGAAAGGCACATTGGCGCCCAGAAATACATGCCCATGGAAACCAGTACCAATATAAGGGTCAACATATGTGGTGAGATCGTTTTGTTCTGCAGAAGAAGCAGAAGAGTTCTTGACGTAAGCACTTTTGCATGCTACAATCATCCCCAGGCAAATACACCATAGGGTAACTTTAAGAGAAGAGCAGGTCATACACGAAAGTCAAACAATGAGAATTATGAAGCGATAAAAATAATAAAATATTTTACGAAGAGATTCTACAATAAAAAATATTTTACTTTTAGATAGAACTCCCAATAATAATTGGTGACATGCCGAATATAAAAAATAGAAGCCTTGTTATATAACAAGGCTTCTATTTTTTATACCATCCTTCTACCCGTTATCACACTTATGCGAACAATTTCTACTTTCTGTGTATTCTATCTGATCTCAATGCGTTCTGGAACAATTAATGCTGTAGGAAATTCGGCCTTCAAGGCTACATACACACGTTGTGCTTCTAGCCGATCAATAAAATCACCTACTTTTACCCGAAAATTGGGTTGCACATAGACAATATGAGGGGTAATATCTGGAAATAATGTATAGGATCGATCTCTGGCCCGGTTTGCTTCATCACTACTGTTGCCTGAATAGATTTGCACCCGATATCCTTGAGCAAACCGAATATTCTTATTTGTATTGGCAATAGTATCCAGAATTACATCCAGCTTTTGTGTAATGTCTCCAACAGGCTTACCCTTTGTGACAGGCTTACCTGGTTCGGATACAGGAGTCGCAGTACTTTTTGTTTCGTTACTTACTGTATAAACAGGCCGATAGGCAGATACATCATCCTTAAAAGACCCTACATTACTAGTTGTTTTACTAGCAGCTTTTCCTGAAACACAACTTTCGAGAATACCCACAAAAACACAAATTATTCCTAGCACAAACACACGATATGATATCATAAAAAATTGCTTAAAGACCTATTCTATATTACCAGAACTATCACTAAAGATTACAAAGAAAACACTATCTTTTCAAACGAAAAAACCTGACAGAAGTTACTTATAACTGTCAGGTTTTTATTTTACCTATAGAGATGATGATTAGTCAATCAATACACACAGATTATTACGCAGATCATCTTCTACTTTCTTAAACTTTACATCCCGTTTGATACTTCCATCCTTGTATTTGACACTTACTACATCATTTCTGTTAGGAAGCTTCTGCACCCGAATAGGATTGATCTTTTCTACGGGTAACGGTTCTTCTACAACAGGTCCACCACTATATTCAGGATTTATCGGAGAATGAAACTCTTCTTTGCTTACCTGTAGCTTAGGCTGTTGCTTACGCACAGGCTGACGAGCCTCCTGTACTTCACTGCTATCTTCCACAGGAATTTCAGCTTTCATCAGGAATGATATCACATCCCCATTTACACGCGCTACAAATTTGCGGAATAATTCAACTGCTTCAAACTTATAGATCAACAAAGGATCTTTTTGTTCAAACACTGCATTCTGAACGGATTGTTTCAAATCGTCCATATCGCGCAGGTGCTCTTTCCACTCCTGATCAATAAGAGCCAGAGTAGTAATCTTTTCCATAGCACGAATCAGTTCACGACCATCGCTCTCCACCACTTTTTTGAGATCAGCAGATACTGCAATCTGGCGGACCCCATCGGTAAATGGCACTACCACATCCTGGATATGTTGACCCCGGGTTTGATATACATCCCGTAACACAGGCATTGCTTTCTCAGCAATACGCGCTTCTTTGCTGAAATAATGCTTTTCAGCCTCAATATATAATTTGTTTGCCAGTAATTCTGCTTTCAAACGGCGGAATTCGTCGTCTGCAATAGTAGTTTCAAAGCCTAAGGTACGCAATACTTCCAGGCGGAAGTTGTCTGTATTACCTGCCGTATTTTCTACAATATTCTCACAAATAAAGTGTAAGCTATCCAGAATATCCAATTGCACCCGGTCACCAAATAAGGCATTGCGACGACGACGGTAAATAGCTTCCCGCTGATAGTTCATCACATCATCATATTCCAGTAAACGCTTACGAATACCAAAGTTATTTTCCTCTACTTTGCGTTGTGCTCTTTCAATGGATTTAGTAATCATAGAGTGCTGAATCACTTCTCCTTCTTCCAGTCCCATACGATCCATCAGTTTAGCAATCCGGTCAGAACCAAACAAACGCATTAGGTTATCTTCTAATGACACAAAGAATTGTGATGTACCTGGATCACCCTGACGACCAGCCCGACCACGTAACTGACGATCTACCCGACGAGCTTCATGACGTTCTGTACCTACAATCGCTAGTCCACCCGCAGCTTTGGACTCAGGAGTCAGTTTTATATCGGTACCACGACCAGCCATGTTAGTTGCAATGGTAACAGTACCTGGCTTACCTGCTTCAGCTACAATTTCTGCTTCGCGTTGGTGTTGCTTAGCATTTAATACCTGATGTTTGATCTTTCGGAAAGTAAGCAGACGACTCAGAATCTCAGAATTCTCAACAGAAGTAGTACCTACAAGCACAGGACGCCCTTTTTCAACGAGCCCAACAATTTCATCTACAACTGCATTATATTTCTCACGAACACTGCGATATACTTTATCTTCACGATCTTCACGGGTGATAGCACGGTTAGTTGGAATAACAACTACATCTAGTTTATAGATTTGCCAGAATTCACCTGCTTCTGTTTCCGCAGTACCTGTCATACCAGCCAATTTATGGTACATCCGGAAGTAGTTCTGTAAAGTTACAGTTGCGTATGTCTGGGTTGCTTCTTCAATCTTCACATTTTCTTTTGCTTCAATCGCCTGATGCAATCCATCAGAATAACGACGACCTTCCATGATACGACCAGTCTGCTCGTCTACGATTTTCACTTTACCTTCCTGGATAATGTACTCTACCTCATTTTCGAAAAGAGTATATGCTTTCAGCAATTGGCTAATAACGTGAATACGTTCAGATTTGGCAGAATAATCAGAAATCAATGCCTCTTTCTGCTGTAATTTCTCACTATCAGTTAAGCTGGCATTTTTCTCAATCTTACCTAACTCAATAGATAAATCGGGTAGTATAAAAAAGTGAGGATCTTCTCCTGAGCGGGTAATATAATCAATCCCTTTCTCAGTAAGCTCTACCTGATTGTTTTTCTCATCAATAGTAAATAACAACGGTTCGTCTGCTTCAGGCATCAAACGCTGGTTATCCTGCAAATAGTAGTTTTCTGTCTTTTGTAATACAGCTTTTGTTCCTTGTTCACCCAAATAGCGAATTAATGGCTTATTCTTAGGCAAACCACGGAATGCCCGGAACAACGATACTCCACCTTCTTTATCATCTCCGGCAGCAATCTTTTTCTTTGCATCATTCAGGAAATCAAGAGTGATTTTTTTCTGAGCTTCTACCAGAGAATGTACACGAGGTTTCAGATCATAAAAAATCTGTTCATCACTACGACTTACAGGACCTGCAATAATCAATGGAGTACGGGCATCATCAATCAAAACGGAGTCAACCTCATCGACCATTGCATAGTGATGTTTCCGTTGTACCAGTTCTCCTACTTCACGTGCCATGTTGTCACGCAGATAGTCAAAACCAAATTCGTTATTGGTACCATACGTAATATCTGCAGCATATGCATTGCGACGAGCCTCTGTATTTGGCTGATGCTTATCTATACAATCAATAGTTAAGCCATGAAACTCAAACAAAGGAGCCATCCACTCCGAGTCACGCTTAGCCAGATAATCGTTAACCGTTACAATATGTACACCTTTTCCAGCTAAGGCATTGAGGAATGCAGGAAATGTAGCAACTAGCGTTTTACCTTCACCGGTAGCCATCTCTGAGATTTTTCCCTGATGCAATACCACACCACCTATAATCTGTACATCATAATGTACCATATTCCACACAATCTCACTTCCTGCTGCCAGCCAACGGTTCTTCCATACAGCTTTATCTCCATTTTCAATACTTACATGAGCCTTTTTTGCCGCAATCTCGCGATCATAAGGTAGTGCCGTAACAACCAGTTCCTCATTATTTGTAAAACGACGGGCAGTCTCTTTAATTACAGCAAATGCACGTGGTAAAATTTCCAGCAAAACAACTTCCAGCTGCTTATTAACCTCTTTAGCTAACTCATCTATCTTACTAAAAATAGCTTCTTTTTCATCCAGTCCCATGGTAAAATCCTCAGCCACTCTCTGACGCAAAGATTGAATCTCATCTTCGGTAGACTTCAGTCTTTCACGGATTATATTCTTAAGCTCAAAAGTCTGCTCGCGAAGTTGATCATTCGTAAGGGAGCTAAGCTTCTCAAACTCTGCATTCACTTTTCCTATGTAAGGGGTTAGCTCCTTTACATCCCGCTCCGACTTGGTACCAAAAAATTTGGTAACGGATTTAGTTAGAAAATTCAACATATTTTATGATGTGATATGTAATTGATTCTGATTTACTGACAATAGCTGTGCCAACAACCAAATATCTGACAGGTCGACAGATATCTTTTCAATAGACACTACTGCTTATCGTCATGAATACAACAAAGGTAAAGCTTTTTTCGAAAGATTGAGAGGAAGAATCTATTGTGATTAAAATAGTAAGAATAGAATCTTCCATGAAAATTCATAATGAAACAGCATAAATCAAAGGAACTAGACCAATACAGATAACTGCAATGTTGCCAAAAGTGACAGTTTACTACACTCTCTCGTTCCAGTCATAGTGTTTTTCCAACCATTCGTGAAATATACCTGGCAATCTGTTTCATAGTTTTATCAAAAAATCTAACTTTATCTCAAAATCTCTCATAATTGAGAGCCAATCCCAAGCACTCTTGCCATGTATACATTAAGATATCACACCTCATTATCAGAAAGATAAATACAAACAAATTAATTAGTTAAGATAACATAAAACCTCTTTTCATATGGCATCATTCACACTTTCTATCAACAACCAATCGCATACGGTTGATGTAGATCCTCAAATGCCTTTATTATGGGTAATCAGAGATTTTGTTGGGCTCACCGGAACAAAATTCGGATGTGGTATGGCACTATGTGGTGCCTGCACAGTCCATTTGGATGGAAATCCTATTCGGTCATGCTCTACTCCTATATCTGTAGTTCAATCCGGTCAAAAGATTACAACCATTGAGGGTATCTCTACCAACACAGATCATCCTGTGCAACTAGCCTGGATAGAAGAGCAGGTTCCTCAATGTGGTTATTGCCAATCCGGGCAAATTATGTCAGCAGTAGCATTACTTAAAAGTAATCCCAATCCCACAGACGATGATATTGATGCCGCTATGAGCGGTAATATCTGTCGGTGTGGAACATATCCACGTATACGCAAAGCAATAAAACGAGCAGCTAAACAAGCTCAGGATAAGTCAGGCCAAACAACGCCTGTTCAAAAAACGTCTTATAAATAAGATGTAGTATTTGCTTTCTACCTTAAATTTTATGCCTATGGATACTCTCACTGTTGATACATCCCGCCGCCATTTTTTGAAACTTACAGGCTTGCTAGCCATTGGTTTTTCTCTTCCGGGACAAGCCAGTTCAGTATTGAATAAAGTTGAACATATGGCAGCAGAGCTTGAACTGACTCCGTTTATTCTGCTAACCAAAGAAGGCAAAATCACCCTATTTAATACCAGTCCGGATATGGGACAAGGAACATGGCAGTCTGTTCCTTCATTATTAGCAGAAGAACTGGAAGTAAGTCTTACAGATGTTGAAATACGACAGACAGCAGGTTTGGCTAAACACAGAATGCAGTTTTCTGGTGGCTCCAGTTCAATTAGAGCACAGTGGGAACCTCTGCGTAAAGCAGGGGCTGCGGCTCGAGAGATGCTGACTCAGGCAGCAGCCAATATATGGAAAGTACCAGTGAGTGAATGTTATGCCAAAGAAGGAAAAATTTACCATAAACCTTCCAATAAAAGCCTGAGTTATGGAGAATTAGTTGAACAAGCGTCCAAACTGGAAGTACCAAAAGAACCGAAACTCAAAGATCCGAAAGACTTTAAAATATTAGGCAAAGTGTTGCCAAGGCCTGATGTTTCCTCAAAGACAAATGGAACTGCCCTGTTTGGCTTAGATGCGAAAGTGCCAGGTATGTTATATGCGAGTATTCAACGATGTCCGGTTATACATGGCAAAGTAGTGTCCGTTGATGATGCAGAAACTAAAAAGATTCCGGGTGTCAAAAAAATACTGCGAGCTGAACGAAAAATGCCACATAAAACAGTTGAAACAGTAGCTGTACTAGCAGACAATTACTGGGCAGCCCTGCAAGGTAGAAAAGCACTTAAAATTCAGTGGGATAATACAGGGTACGACAAAATCTCCACAGATGACTACTACACTAAATTACGTCAGGCAGCGAAAGAACCAGGTAATGAACTGAAAGGAAAAAAGGGTGATGTAGATAAGGCATCGGCTACAGCTGCTAAAAAGCTGGAAGCACAATATGAAACCCCCTTTGCTGCCCATGCCATGATAGAACCTGAGAATGCAATAGCATGGGTTCAGGGTGATAAAGTAGAAATATGGGCACCCAATCAATCACCTGACTGGCTGATTGGCCAAGCCTCTGAATATCTTAAAATTCCTAAAGACAATGTAAAGGTAAATACATACTTCATGGGAGGATCATTTGGAAGGAAAGCCTACTTTGATTTTATCATGGAAGCCATTAATCTTTCCAAACAAGCCAATGCTCCTGTAAAAGTGATCTGGACTCGGGAAGATGATATCACACAAGGCCCTTATCGTCCAGGTATGTTAGATGCATTACGTGGTGGATTAGATGCCAATGGTAAAGTTATCGCATTTGAACACAAAGTAATTGGAGAATCCATACAAGGCCAAACCAATAAAAAAGATTTTTCACAAACTGCCGATGACTGGATGCATGAAGTAATCAGTGAAGAAGACAGTCCCTATGCAATCCCTAATCGTAGAGAAGCCACTAAAGTTATTTCAACAGATATTCCAATTGTCTGGTGGAGATCAGTATACAGCTCAACCAATGCATTTGGACATGAATGTTTTGTTGATGAACTCGCCCATGCAGCCAAAAAAGATCCTCTTGTATTCCGGCAGGAAATGCTTCATGAAGCTCCACGCTTTGTCAATGTATTGAAGTATCTTGCTGAGAAAGCACAATATAAACTCAAGCCAACTTCCAATCAGGCAATGGGTATTGCTATAGCACGTTCATTTGGCTCTATTGCGGCCTATGCCATCACAGTATCAAAAGCAGGAAAAAGTATCAAAATAAATAAGATAGTAGGAGTCATCGACCTGGGTATGACTGTAAATCCGGATAATGTCAAAGCACAAACAGAAGGAAATGTTGTGATGGGACTGTCTGCTGCTTTAAAACCGGGAATTACATTTAAAAACGGACAATGTGAGCAAACCAACTATCACCAATATTCTGTACTTCGTATGAATGAAGTCCCTCCTATTGAGATTCATGTTATGCCAAGTACAGAAAAACCGAGCGGTGCTGGAGAGCCAGGTCTGCCTCCTGTAGCTCCTGCTCTATGTAATGCCATTTTTAATCTTACAGGAAAGCGGATCCGTAAACTACCTTTTGATATTGATATGATATAAAACGCTATGCGCTTTGTGGGTTAAAAAACCATCCATAAAGCGCATAGTTTATTTTATGAATCTCCCCTATGCTAATTGAGATCTCAATATCTATTCAGTTACATTAACTATTTAGAACTTTATACGATACCATCTACTATTCAGAAAAGTAAAGTTCAGACTATACAACAAAAGAAAGCTTACTGAAAGATACTTTTTTTTAACTACTCCCAAGTTTCATCTCTACTTCAGGCCTATCAGTATCTAAGGGGTATTCTTAGTGATATCTATTCCAATGGAATATCAGATCAAAACTCGAAACTTTTAATCCTATCAGCTTGCCCAATTAAATAAAGGCTCACTATTTGTTAATAAGTTTCAGATTGTACAGATGACCGTCATCTAGTATTAAAACTGCATAAAAACAAGGAGATATTATATTAATCAAATAATTTAATCAATTGATTAAATTATTTGATTAATACTTTTGCTTAAACCAAAAAACACTTTTACATTTGTTTCATCAATTGATTAAAACTATGAAAGAGACAGCCACAGCGGAAGAACGGATTAAGGACGCAGCACAAAAAGTATTCCTGGAAAAAGGATTTGATGGCACAACAACGCGAGATATAGCCAAAGAAGCAGGGGTAAATAGTGCGTTGATGAATTATTACTTTCGGAGTAAAGAAAAGTTATTTTGCTCTGTATTCTCTGATATGTGCCAGTTATTTTTCCAGGGAATGCAAGATATACTTACCAAACCTCTGGAACTAAAAGAAAAAATAGCAGAGATTATTGATCATGACTTTAACATGTTCAAAAACAATCCGGATCTATCACTATTTATTTTGAATGAAATCCATAGAAACCCGGAAAGAGTAATGGAAGCAATTCCAATCGCCAAACATATCGTTCATGGCATATTTGAAGAACAATTAAGAGATGCGATAGCACGTAAGGAAGTACGTAATGTAGATGTCAAAAGCATATTTCTTATGATTATTGCCAATACACAGTTTATTTTTCAATGTAAGGCAATGCATATGCACATGTGGCAGGTAAGCGAAGAAGAATATTATGCGTTTGCCGACAAACACAAGAAGCTCATTTGCGACATGATTATATCTTATTTATTTATCTAGACCTATTTTGCAGTGAGTCATATAAGATGACTCATTTTTTTACCTTCGTTTTAATCAAATGATTAAATCAGTTCATTAAATCAAAGTATTAAACAAAATCAATCTAACCATGCAATTTTCACGTTGGTTTTTATTTTTTATTCTGGGTTTATCGGGAGGACTCGCCTATTCCCAAGAGCTTACGCTAAATCAATTAATTGATAAAGCACTACAAAGCAATCAAACTATACAAATTTCTCAGATAAGTGAACAACAGACTGCAGCACAGATCAAATCTGTAAAAGCAGGTGCACGACCTCAGGTAAATGTAAGTGGCGATTACAAACGCTACATAAAAATTCCGGGACAGGTAGTCCCTGCTTCAGCATTCGGAGGTCCAGATGGAACATACACAACATTAGCATTTGGATTGCCCTATAATCTATCAACTTCCTTGCAAGTAAGTCAGGCAATCTTCAATCCATCTATTGGTATAGGACTTAAAGCAGCTAACTTAAGTCTGGATCTTTCCAAACTCCAAACTACTAAAACTAAAGAAGATGTTGCTTACAATGTATCAGTAACCTATTACAATTTGCAAAGTGTTACGCAGCAAATTGTTTTTTTACGCAGCAACTTGGCTTCTACAGAAAAACTTATCAAGGTAACTGACTTGCTATACAAGAACCAACTCTCACAAGGTATTGATGTAGATCGTCTGCGTATTACTCATACACAAACCAAAACTCAGTTACAATCACTGCAGGCCTCAGAAGAGCAACTTATCAACATGCTCAAATTCCTGACAGGTACACCACAAACTGACTCATTAAAAGTTCAGGTAGCTATTGACGAACAAGCTATTCAGCAAGCTTTGCTACAACAGGAAACTGTAAATCGTACAGACCTTCTTTTACTGGATCGCCAGAAAGCATTAAATGAACTTAATCAACGTAATACCAAAGCGGGCTTTATTCCTACTTTATCAGCCTATGGAGTAGCTAATTCTACTTTTTACGGACAAGGGGGCGAAGATGGAGTATTCAAACATGTACCAGGCTATTGGGTAGGCCTCCAACTGAACTGGAATATATATGATGGATCTGCCAGACGAGCAAAAATCAGCAGTCAGCGTGCAGAGAATAATACACTAAATCTGCAAATGCAACAAGCGCGTGAATCTATTTCGATGGAAATGAGAAATGCCCAGAATAAGTTTCTGGTAGAGCAGCAGAATCTTGCATCCAGTCGCGAACAAGTAACACTGGCAGACAAAGTATATACTCAGTCTCAACTTCAGTTTAAAGAAGGTACCAGTTCTCTCACAGATGTCATCCAGGCAGAAAATTCTCTTCGGGAAGCTCAAAACAACTACTTGAATGCACTAGTCAACCTACGATCAGCAGAGCTAGACTGGAAAAAAGCATCCGGAAATCTTATTGCTAAATAATTCTACTCAAACATACAAAACAACAATATATGAAACGCATTATCACAAGTATAGCTATTATAGCTCTTTTAGGTCTCACTGCATGGAAACTGGTAAATAATAAGGAAGCCGTTGCAGACAAAGTATACCGCCCAGATCCCAACCTGAAGGTAGGGGTAAAAACTGTAAAAGCTCAACTACAGAATCTAACAGAAGAAGCACAATTTTTAGGAGCATTTTCTCCAAACCGTAAAATAGAAATTCGTCCACAGGCAGGCGGAGAAGTACTTCAGCTGCCGATAGAGGAAGGTCAAACTGTACATACAGGACAACTGATTGCCAAACTGGATGACGCTCAGTTACGCTATCAGTTAGAGGGAGCACAAGTAAGTCTGGAAGGATATCAGAATGACTTGAAACGGTATGAAGTCTTGGTAAAGGGAGATGCTGTTCCTGCTATTAATCTGGAAAGAACGCAATTAAGTATTCGTTCCACACAAGCTCAAATCAAACAATTAAAGAAACAGCTTGATAACACAACCATTACAGCTCCTTTTGCAGGTATTATTACTTCCAAAACAGTAGAAAAAGGCTCTGTAGTATCGGTGGGAAGTCCTATCGCTACACTGGTAGATATATCTCAGTTAAAACTGGTAGTAAATATTCCAGAAAATGCAATTAATCAGTTTCACACAGGTCAAACAATCTCTGTAAACACCGAAGTATATCCAGCTGCTGAATTCAAAGGTCGTATTACCATGATCGGAGCGGAAGGAGATGCTGCACACAATTACCCTGTAGAAATCATTGTTCCCAACTCTGATCAAAACCCATTGAAAGCAGGTATGTATGGAACTATATCCAATGCAGACAAACGCAAAGCACAGGCACTGGCGGTTCCTCGTCAGGCAATTGTAGGATCGGCAAAGAAGCCACAATTGTATGTGGTTGAAAATGGAAAAGCAGTATTACGTTCTGTTGAAATTGGTGCCACTACCAATGAATACTTTGAGATTACCAAAGGTTTGAAAGAAGGGGAACAAGTAGTTACCAGCGGTCAGATCAATCTTCGTAATGGAGTGCCTGTTATAGCTCAATAATTTTTTCGCTTCAAAAAGCAACACTATGAAATTTGTAGAATCCCTTATCAAACGTCCATCCATTATTATAGTATTGTTTGCTATACTAACCTTGGGTGGGTTATTCTCATACAACATGCTTAGTTATGAACTGATGCCTGAGTTTTCAGTTCCTGTAGTTACCGTCACTACGGTGTATCCTGGTGCAGCTCCTTCGGAGGTAGAATCTGAAATTAGTAAGAAAATAGAAGATGCAGTATCTGGCCTGGACAATATTGATGATGTTACTTCCAAATCGATGGAAAATGCATCAATTGTAATCATTCAGTTTAAGGCAGGGACAGATATAGATATGGCACTGGATGAAACACAACGTAAGATCAACAATATGGTCAGCGACTTGCCGGATGATGCGGAAACACCTTCGCTTTCTAAAATATCTCCGAGTGATCAACCTATCATGCAGTTACTTGCTACGTCAAACCTTCCTAATGAAGTATTCTATCAACAGGTTGAAGATCGTTACTTACCTGTTTTACAACAGATTCCAGGGGTAGCAGAAATTACTATGGTTGGAGGTGATCAGCGTCAAATCCGTGTCAATGTAGATGATGATAAACTGAACTATTATGGTCTGTCTTTATTACAAGTAACCCAAGCTATTGGGCAAGCAAACATGGATTTTCCTACTGGTAAAGTAAAAAATGCCAGCGAAAATATCACCCTCCGTCTAGCAGGTAAATTTACTTCACTGAATCAGATTCGGGATCTGGTTATTACAACACCTCCACAAGGGAGTCCTATTCGTATAAAAGACGTAGCAACAATCACAGATGGATTGGCTGATCCTGAAAGCATTAGCCGATACAATGGTCAAAATGGTATTGGTCTATTTATTAAAAAACAGTCAGACGCCAACGCAGTAGAAATTAGTCGTTTGATGCAGGAAAAACTAACCCTGATTGAAAAAGAACATGCAAATGAAAAAGTGCACTTCACTATTGCGTATGACAGTAGCACCTTCACACTAGAATCAGTAGAAGCGGTAACACACGACTTGATTCTGGCTGTTGTACTAGTGGCTGTTGTTATGCTACTCTTCCTGCACAGTTTCCGGAATGCATTCATTGTTATGGTGTCGGTTCCTGCTTCACTGGTATCAGCATTCCTATTCATGTTTGTGATGGGTTACTCCCTCAACCTGATGACATTGCTGGCACTTTCTCTGGTGATTGGTATTCTGGTTGATGACTCGATTGTGGTACTGGAAAATATTCAACGCCACCTGGAAATGGGCAAGAATCGCTGGCAGGCAACCATTGACGGTATTAATGAGATTGGTTTCGCTGCGGTAGCTATTACACTGGTGATTGTGGTAGTGTTTGTTCCCATTACACTCGTTAACTCTGTAATTGCAGATTTATTACGCCAGTTTTCATTGACAGTAGCGTTTGCGACAATGGTCAGTCTCTTAGTCAGTTTTACGCTTACTCCCTGGTTAACTTCTATGCTAGGTAAACTGGAACATCTCGATCCTAAAAATCCGTTTCAGGCTTTTCTACTTTGGTTTGAAGGTATCCTGACAGGTCTTACCAAATGGTATCATAGCAGTTTGGATTGGGTGATCTCTCATAAGTTGGCATTTACAGGAATATTGCTTGTATTATTTATTGCAACAGGCTGGGTGATGGGACTAGGTATTATTGGAAGCGAGTTTGTGGCTCAAGGTGATCAGGGTAAATTTCTGTTGACTATGAAACTGGATAAAAGTGCATCGTTGGAACAAAATAACCTGACAGCTCGCACTATTGAAGAATATATGCGCAAGAAGCCTGAGGTCAAGGCCATTTTTGCTAACGTAGGTGGAGCTAGTACAGGCATGAATAGTACCGGACAAGGAGAAACCAATCGTACAGAGTTAACAATCGAACTGACTCCTGTTGAAGAACGGGCAGGACATATTGGTACAGAGAAGTATATGATAAATGTACGGAAAGAGTTGCAAGAGAAATTTGCGGGGATTGAATTCAAATCAGCAATTGTCGGTATGGTAAATACAGGCTCCTCTCCTATTGAGATTTTCTTAAGTGGTGATAATGTAGAACGCAATCTGGAAGCAGCCAATAAACTGGCAAATAACTTGCGTAGTATGCCTGGAGCGAATGACGTTAATATATCTGTAGAGGCAGGAAATCCGGAAGTTCAGGTAGAAATTGATCGAGAGAAGATGGCAAAGCTAGGATTGAATATACAAACGGTAGGTGCTGTACTTCAGAATGCGTTTGCAGGTAATGATGATTCAAAATTTCGGGATGGCGGCGAAGACTATGAAATTCAAATTATGCTGGATGCCTTTGATCGTAAAAATCCGGAAGATGTAAAGAACATCAACTTCTTCAGTCCGTTGGCAGGTCGTCCGGTTCGTTTAGGAGAATTTGCCAAAGTATCACTAAGCAATGGGCCATCCATTCTAGAAAGAAAGAACCGTCGTTCATCTGTAACTGTAACTGCCAATACATTAGGTATAGGATCAGGTACATTGATTCAGAAGATACAGGAAGATCTTACTAAAAACCCACTTCCGGCAGATGTAACCCTAACCTGGGGAGGTGATGCCAAAAATCAGAGTGAAGGATTTGGATCACTGGGAATTGCTATGCTAGCAGCTTTATTACTGGTATACTTCATTATGGTGCTTTTGTATGATAGCTTTATTTATCCGCTTGTAGTACTGTTTTCAATCCCTGTAGCTGTGATTGGTGCATTGCTGGCGCTGGCGCTCTCATCTTCCAACATTAGTATTTTCGCTATGTTGGGTATGTTAATGTTAATTGGTCTGGTAGTAAAAAATGCGATCTTGATTGTAGACTTTGCCAATCAGCAGAAAGCCAATGGAACGCCGTATCGGGATGCCATTCTACATGCAGGAGAAGAACGTTTACGCCCGATCCTGATGACAACCATCGCCATGGTAATTGGTATGATTCCTATCGCGATTGCCAGTGGCGCAGGTGCAGAATGGAAAAACTCACTGGCATGGGTACTTATTGGTGGATTAACCAGCTCTATGTTACTTACAGTATATCTGGTACCTATGATTTATTATGGAGTAGATCGTTTTAAAGAAAAATTCCTTTCTTCTAAAAAATCCGAATCAGCTATTTCAGCTAATCCATCTGTGTCTAACGCATAATACACTCAACACCTGGAGTATGTCAATTAAGTCATGCTCCAGGCATTTAAAGAATACTATAAACTATTTGAAAATCAAACACCAGATAAAATACGAGCAACCTAAAATATAAAATAAGTTATTATTCAAAATTCATACAGCTGTAAAGAACAATCTCTGATACAAATTCTGCTTTACCATTACCGACCCTTTTTTCCGGGAATCTGTACACACAATACACCAACAACTAGTAGCAGCGTTTTCCTATGTAGAAAAATAAGAGAAGTTAATAAAGCATTATTACACTATTATTTTAGAAGAAAAGTTATTTGAACTGGTATTTGAGGAGGAGTCCAAGCATTTTCTCGGAAAGCTCTTAGATACAATAGAGTCAAATAACTCGCTGCTTGAAAAGATTGCGAAGTTGGTAGAGATTGATGCAGAGCATTATCTGCATAATAGTTGTGGAGCGTCAGTGCCTATGTTTGTTTTTTATGAGATGGCACATGATCCGAAATTGGCAGCAAGACAGATGCGTTTTAAAACAGGTATGACCAAACGTATTAGGGATGCTTTTGGACAACAGATTAAATTAGAAATTGAGAAAGGAACTATCAGCCCTATTGATCCAAGCGACTTGTTTATCAATATTATGGGACTGGTTCTTATGCCATTTATGGCAAAACCAATGCTTCAGATTATCCATACTTGGGATGAAGAAGCTTTTAGCCAAGTCGCAGAGAAACGGAAGAAAGAAGTAACCGAATTTATTATCAATACCATCAAGATTTGATTTTTTTTGAACGTTATTTAACCATCCGATTAAACTAAAAAGTTAATCCCAAATTATTTTGGCTATTTGGAGCATTTGTACTTTTCAACGCCTCAAAGATTATTAGGGCTTTGCGTTTACAGTATTACTGGGATGCTATAGATATATACATATCACCAATCTATAATCTAAGACTGTGTTATGTAGGTATGTTTTATAATCTGCTACTTCCGGGAGGTATAGGTGGAGATGGCTATAAAATATGGCTTCTCGGAAAGAATCAATCAGTGTCTTACAAGAAGTTGATTTCTGCAACATTGCTCGACAGAATAAGCGGATTATTTCCACTTCAACTACTATTATGTCTGCTTCTGCTAAAAATGGGTTTTATACATGGGTGGTATCTGTTAGTATTGGTATTTGGTCAGCTAATTATTTATTTAGCAGGTAGAGCATTGGTACAATTCTTTTTCAATGATTTTGTCAAAGTATATCATACTACTAATTTATTGGGAATGTTGGTTCAGATTTTGCGGGTGACAAGTGTGCTTTTTCTTGACAGGCACAGGATATCAAGACACATTATGTAGAATATGTATTCTTATTTCTGCTATCGTCAATTATGGCAGTTCTGCCACTTACTATAGTAGGTATACTAGGTAGTCAGTAGATTCAGAAAAGATGATATCGTTGACACCTTTATTCTTTACTATTACAAGTATCAGGTCGTTAACAGGTATATTTTTAAAAACAGAACTTTTTGTTCAACCCTTGAAAAACAAGTCTTTACATAAAACATAATCTACTGAGCAAATTATTTGTAATAAATAACCGTATAAAATCAACTTTTAATTGTCTAACAGAATTAATAGTAATACCTAACTTATAAAACTATGATACAAGTGATTAAAGATCGGGTTGAGTATAACCTACAGCATCATTTTTTAATTCGCCAGGCACGCCTTAACCCTGAGTACAATTTTAATAAACTGGGTTTAAGTCCAATGGAAAAACTGGAACTGCTATTATATATTGAACGAGAATTTGGTATTGAATTCTCTGAAGAAGAAATCCATTCTATTGGAACCGTATCAGACTTAATTAAACGTACGGACTGGCATTACTCTCAGCAACATCATTTCCATGAATGGTCCAATTAGATCGGATCTTCATTCTTATATATATTAGCACAGGTAGTAAACCTGTGCTTTTTTTCTACCTAACATCTCACGTCACTCTATATTATCTGCAAAGTATATGTCATATACGCCACAGGAAAAAGAGAATGTATTTCGCCTTCTACAATCTGGACAGACAGAGAATATTGAGTTAGGTCTTGAAATTGCAAAGTCTCTGGAGATGAACATTCAGGATTTCATAACAGATACAGAGATTATTTATGAGTGGCTGATGACAGGAGTAGGTTATCAGGCATGGGAAATGTCATTGACAGACAGATTCAGAATAACATATGCTACACATTTAGTAAGTCTTTCATTCTTATTTATTTATGACATACCTGCAGAAATCAGACATATGACTCAACTCACAGAGTTACATTTGTCTGATAACTATATTAAAAGCTTACCTTTAGAAATAGGAGCATTAATCAATCTGAAAATAATATCCCTTGCCCGCAATCAACTCAATAGCCTACCTTCTACATTTTTCAGACTTAAACAACTGGAATTAGTAAATCTGGAAGGCAATGAACTCCAGAAAATACTGATAGAGATTGGGAACATGCACTCTCTGCAAATACTTAATCTACAAAATAACCAGCTTACTTATTTACCAGAAGAAATAAGAGAACTTACAAACTTATCTATGTTGGAACTTTCCGGCAATCCAATGAATACCGACATCGTTACACAAATACAGTCATGGCTACCAAATTGCATGGTCATGTTTCCACAATAAGTCCTTTAGATAGATCTCTTGTTATCCAATAAATCGTTGCAAACTTACAAAAATGTGAGTTACCTGTTCTCCTTTTTCAGACAGATTGTACTCTATATGCAAAGGCTTTTCCTTTACTACGGTCTTTGTCAGAAGTCCAGCTTCTTCCAACTCTCTTAAAGCCACAGCCACAGACTGCTTACTGGAACCAGGTAGTTGACGCAACAGGCTATTGAACCGCAATGGCCCTTGTATAGCCAAACGAAAAATCTGCGGTTTCCACTTCCCTGAAATTATCTTCAGAATGCCTTCAGCAGGACAATGTTCCGAATTTTCTTTTAAATGTAGAGTAGTCATCTTTTGTTGACTTATTGTACCTGGAATGAATTTGTTACAGCTTTGCAAAAACAAATTTACTTATCCAATTTCAAAAAACTATGACAAGCTTAAGCATGCAACATCTGTTTGAACCGATATCGTTCCATGGGATCACATTATCTAATCGTATTGTAATGGCTCCCATGACTCGCTCCCGTGCTATTGATTCCATACCTAACGACTTAATGGCGACTTACTATACCCAGCGAGTGTCAGCTGGTCTGATTATCACAGAAGGTGTCTCTCCCTCACCTAATGGATTAGGTTATGCCCGTATACCGGGTATCTATACAGATGAACAAATTGAAGGGTGGAAAAAGACCACCAAAAGTGTGCATCAACAAAACGGGAAGATTTTTATTCAGTTTATGCATGTGGGCAGAATCGCTCATCCAGCCAACATGCCTGAGAAATCGAAAATACTTGCTCCTTCAGCGATAGGAGCTCAGGGACAAATGTGGACTGACGCTCAAGGTATGCAACCTTTTCCAGTACCTATTGCCATGAGTCAATCAGATGTAGCCGAAACTATTCAAGAGTTCGCTCAAGCGGCAGAAAATGCGATCCGGGCAGGATTTGATGGTGTGGAATTACATGGAGCGAATGGGTATCTGCTTGAGCAATTTTTGAATCCATATACCAACACACGTAATGACTCCTATGGCGGTAGTATTGAAAATAGATGTCGCTTTGTACTGGAAGTAACGCAAGCTGCAATTAGTCGCGTTGGGAAAGACAAAGTTAGTGTAAGGATTTCTCCTTTCAGCACCTTCAATGACATGCCAGCTTATTCAGAAACTGTTGCTACGTATGATTATCTGTCACAGGAACTCAATAAATTGAATATAGCCTATTTGCATGTAGTAGAGTATGCAGCGCGGGCAACGGAACAAGGTCAGCAACTTAGTAAGACTATTCGCAGCAATTTTAAAGGAACCCTCATACTAAATGGTGGGTATACAGGTACCAAAGCGGAAGAAGTGATAGCTTCCAAACAGGCAGATCTGGTATCTTTTGGAACATCCTTTATAGCAAACCCTGACCTCCCTTATAGGTTGCAACATGGTATTCCATTGGCACAGCCAGATTCCAACACATTCTATACAGCAGATGAAAAAGGCTACACAGACTATCCTGTTAACGAAGCTTCTGCTTATACAGCCTAGAGAATAAGTGGCAGTGCATTTTAATAATAGAGTGTACTGCTTTACTATTTCTTCTTCTGGGCATCTTTCCAGATTGGAACATAATCGTATGTAGGATAAAACTCTGTTTCAAATGCACCCCATGCACCCCTTTCAATAGAAAGGTTGAGTGTACGTAAGTCATGTGCAGGTATTTTTACTGTTACCACCTGTCCTATACCCATCATCACATACCAGGATATAACCCTTGCAGATTTTGGAGGAAATTGCTCTGCAAACTTGTTCTTTCGCTGAATAGCCTGTAGAGAATCCAGATTTTTATCCTGCTGGTGTTTAAGAAAGATTGTGATCATGATACTATCACTTACAGACTTGGTTTGTTGTCCAAAGGCCGCCAGCGACAAAAAAATGACACAGACGAAAATCAGAATTGATTTCATATAGTATAGTGATTTGTGTTATACATAAACTCAGAGTATTGTCCACTATAAACGGTTTGCTTGTAGTAACTCATCCTCAATAGTCAGGTATTCACCTGATGTTCCCAGTGTATCAGCAAAAGCTACCTGATCTATGATGGCTAGATTTGTTTGTGTTGTGTGCCCAACAATCTGTATATATCCGTCCAGTTTATCTGCAAGCAGGCTAGCTGGCCTCACCCATGTGGGAGGTTGTGTTATATCATCCCCTGAAAAGTCACAATTAGGACCAACTGTAAACCGAAATGCATCAGGCTGTTTTCTAAACAGTTTATTCACAAAGTCACACACCATATCACTTTGTACATACTCTTCCCCAAACTGACTTTGGTACCATGTCTTGGTTACTCCGGCATGACTAAACAAAAATGAGTGCATAGAAAAACACATCTGCATCAGATTTTTTTGCAAAGCATTATGAATTATCTCCTGAACAGCCTTCTGACAAGAGTACCGAAATCCTGAATATTGTTCATTTATAATATAATGTAGATCATGATTTCCAAAAAGAAGTACTACCTTTTCAGGAAATTGCTCTTTAAAAGATAGAATTGATTCAAAGTTTCGAAGTTCTTCAGAACACGTTATATCCTCTCGTGAATCAAAATAATCTCCCAGAAAGATAATTCTGTCTGCCCTCTCTTTAGCAACTATCTTTTTCCAGATAGTGCGTCCATGTATATCTCCGATTGCCAGTAGTTTCATCTGATTGAAGTTGTTATATGATTCACCTGGAGCTTCAGGAATTTCTGGCGTATTCAGCAAGTGTAATCTCCTGCTTACCTAACAGGTCCCAGGTTTTCTGAGCTCCAAATTTCTCAGGATACTGGTTAAGTGCCTCTATAATATTTGCTCCATAATTCAGCGTATTGAAAAATTTCCCTAAAAAACGAAGAACTCTCATTGGTAATTTGAGGATATACAGTTTGCCTTTTGGATAATTAGCAGCAACTATCCGGGCAGCTTCATCCGCTGTAAATCCTTCAAGTCCCTGCACAATGTAATCCTGACTGCCATTATTTATTGTGAAAGCTTTTACCACTTGTCGGGCGTAATCCTTACCAGCAATCAGATACATCGGAAACAACGAATTACCTGCCAGGTTGATACGATTACCTTGACGGTATGCTCCTTTGTCGAAACTTTCCATAAAAGTAGAAGGATAAAAAATAGAATAGCTTAATCCGCTTTCTTTGATAGATTGCACCGCTTTTTCTTTAATCTCAAAAACCCACCAATTAAATCCATTGTGCCCTTGGCAGAAGTGCACCAGAGAAGATACATAACCTATATGGGAAACAGAAGACCGTTTTGCAACCGCAAGAATAGTTTGTAAACCTTCTCGTTCTGGCTGGAAGTCTTTTTTTCTACTTTTGGGAGTAACAGAAAGATTCAAATACAAGGCATCTTGTCCTTCTTGTAATAACTCTTTTATACTGTCCGCATTCTTTATATCTCCTTCAACAAGTCGTACAGCAGACCCAAAGATGTTCCTGGCTTTTCTACTATTACGTACCAGGAGAGACACTTCAAATCCTTGTTCAATAAATGCCTTTGTGACAGGTTGTCCCAACATTCCGGTTGAGCCTATAATTGCAATTCTGTGCATCGAAGTAATAAATTATCTCTTCTATCAAAAATAGAAATTTTATCCTGAGACATGGTACTCTCTTCACAAATACATTGCTTTATATACTAACAACTTAGATTTATTCTCATATATGGTAACTTGCTAACATACAATTATTTCCTTTTTGTAAACAATCGTCCTTGCTCTTGACACAGGAAATAAAAATCTCTATTTTGCCACCGTTCATTAATCCCAACCCATTTTTGCTATGAATATCAATCTTGCTGTTGACAAAAGCTACGAAGGAAAAACCTTTAATGAAGTAGCAAATGCACCTGTATCAGCTCTGTCTGGTGTAACTGAAAAAGATGCCCAACTTTTAGAACAAGCCTTTGGCGTTAAAACAGTAAGCGATCTTGCTAAATTGAAGTATGTTCGCTGGGCACAAGCCATTGTGACACTTGCTGAAACAGAACAATAATTAGCCAAAAAGACTTTTCCTAAAAATAAAATCACCTGTCAGCTAAAATCCAGTAGGATAGAAACGGACAGGTGATTTTATTCGTGGTATATTTTATAAACTCATCGGATCTCGAACTGATACTTACCAGACTGAAGCTGGTAACTCACCTGATTTTCAGCTAGGCTCAAAATTATAATATCCTGAGAACTCTCTTTTACCGGAGTTCTACCTTCATAGATCTTATTCCCTTTTCTTATAGGTAGTGTCAATGTAGCCGTTGCATTAGACGGTATAACTACCTGATAGATAATCTTCTTACCAGATCGTTTCCAGGAAGACACTATCTTTCCATAAAGACTCTCATGTGTTGCCTCAAATTGGTTCAACCCTTCTGTAAAATGAGGGGTTAACAGTATATTTTTAAAACCCGGCCATTTAGGATCTGGCTTTATGCCTCCTAAACCTTTATATAACCAAGCCCCAATTTCACCAAACATAATATGATTCAACGAAATGTCTGACTGAGCATCAATAGCCCAGTTTTCGTATAGTGTAGTAGCGCCATTTACAATCCACCAACCCCATGAAGGGTAACTTTCCTGAGCGGCGACCTTATAGGCAATATCTGCATACCCATTTTCACTTAATGCATTTAATAATGTCTTTGTACCCAGTAAGCCTACATCCAGATGGAAATTATCTGCCTCAACCCGTTTTGCCAGATTGGCAGCGACCTTGCTTTTGAGTGATTCCGGAACAATTCCCCAATATAAGGGTGCACTTAGTTCTGTTTGTAGTCCACTGCCATAGATTCCGGTTTCCTTATTGAGATACTTGGCATTGATTGCATTCTGGATTTTTGTTGCCAGTGCCTGATAGTATAGTGCATCATCAGACTTACCCAATATATTCGCAGCTTTAGCCAGGATAGAAGCATCTACATAATAATAAATGGAGGATGTTAACTCTACCGGAGACTGTGACTTCACAGGCACCCAATCTCCTAATCCCCAGGAGGTAAGTCCGGAAGGGCTCATCTGCTCAATGTGATTGACATATCGTTTAATATTGTCATAGCAATCGTTTAGCAACCGGGGATCACCATAGAATAAATAAATATTCCAGGGAATAATAGCAATAGTACTGGTCCAGTCGGGTCCGTTGGCCCATTGATATCCCCAGCCACTGGTAGGAATAATGGCAGGTAATACGCCATTCGCTTGTTGTTCATCGCGATGGTCAGCCAGCCATTTTTCATAAATCGTAATTCCATCAAATCCATATAATCCGGTTTCGATAGCAATGTGTGCATCTCCAGTCCAGCCATTTTTTTCGCGTTGCGGACAGTCTGTAGGATAGCCAAACAGGTTAGATAAATAAGCATTATTAGTAGCCCAGCTAATTTTGTCTATTACCGGGTTTGAAGACTTGATAGTACCTGCTACAGGTACATCACTATGCATAAAATATCCTGTCAGGCTGGATTGTGTCAGTGTAACAGGAGTGGTACTGGTTACTTCTACATACTGAAATCCTTTGTAGTTGAAGTAAGGCATAAACGATTCTTCACCTGAACCTTTTAATGTAAAAATATCAGTCTGAAAAGGATCAGACTGATCTGTTGGACGATAGTGTACATCAATATTTGACATGTCTACATGTCCATTAGGATATAAGCGTTCACCATGTTTCAGTCGTAGCACAGTACCAGATGGGCCTTTTACTTGTATTCGACTTACTCCGGCAATGTTACGTCCCAGATCAAAGACATAGGTAGTATCATTCAGCTGTTTGACACTTTTTGCAGGGATGGTTTCTACATTTCGGATAGGATGCAATACCTGTGCAACGATATTTTGTGAAGGTGCAGCCCGAAGTTCTATTCCGTTCCATTTTGAATCGTCGAAAGCAGCGGTATTCCAGCCTGGTTGTTCGAGACGAGCATCATAGTGTTCAGCGGTATAAATACTATTAAATATCAAAGGACTCAACGAAGTTTTCCATTCTGCACCAGAGGATACGGTTTCAACCGATCCATCTTCATAGGTAATCCGCATATCCAGACAGAAGGTAGGTCTACCACGCCAAGGAGCCTGATGAAAATACCATACAGCTGTAGACTGATGGTTATACCAACCATTACCTAATAATATACCTACTGCATTTTTCCCATTCTGCAGATGAGAAGTTACATCATAGGTAACATACAAAGTCCGGCGGTCAAATCGTGTATACATAGGATCCAGTCGATGATTGCCTACTTTTTTACCATTGATAGAAAGTTCATATAATCCACCAACTGCAATGTAAGCTCGTGCAGATTTTATTTTCTTGGTGATCTCAAATGTCTTTCTGAAATACGGAGCAGGTTTTCGTGTTACATCATGTCCATCACTGATCCACGCACCCTGCCAGCTTTTGGAATCCATTATGCCTGTTTCAAAAGAAGCAACAGCAGAAGAGCCTATTTTCTCATGGTTTCTGCCCCACACTTCCACCAACCAAAAATATTTAGTAAAAGGAGTTAAGGATTTCCCACTGTATGCTACCAATTGTACATCGCCCTTGCTCTCACCGGAATCCCAAATACTTCCCTCACCTTTGCTAACAGCAACCGAATCTGTCCCAACCAAAATACGATACGCTGTTTGCTGAACACCTCGCTTATCAGTATTCAATTGCCAGGCTAATCGGGGATGTATAGCATCAATCCCAATTGGATTAATCAGATATTCACATTTTAAAGAGACTACTCTTGGAGAATTTGCAGCTCTGGACAATAGTGGAAACCAGGAAAAAACTACAATAAGAACACAAATTGCCAAAATAGGTTTGTTATACTTTTTCATTAATAATAAATAGATGATAGAACGTAGATTATTAAAATGCACAGACTTTTATCAAATGTTATTGCTATATAGGTACCACGCCCCAAAACGTGCCTGATTTATTTCTAAATTGAAAACAATAACTAAAAATGCAGTATTGCACAACCTTTTAGCATGACATATACAACGTTTATCCCACGTAATATATAACAGTATTCTATACATAGCTTTTAGCTATCTTCCGAGTATTATTGTCAAACTTTCACTCAAAAGTACTATCAGTGCTAAGATTTAGTAAAACTCCATCTATCGACAAAATATGATAAAAAATTTTACGCTACTATCCTGTTGTGTAGGTATTCTTTTTTTGCTTGGCTGTGCCCCATCCGAAATGGAAAAAGAAAAACAGTCAACACGTCAATTTTCAGTACAGGAATATGAAGCCTTTGGAAAAAGAATTGCTGAAAAAGTAAATAAACGTCACAGTGATACACTCAATCAGTTATTTGACCTTGAGTATATGCTGGAGAAAATGACAAACCAATTACAGAAAAATCAATATCAGAAGATTACACAGGAAATTATCTTCAAGGAAAATTTTAAGAAAAAAGTTAATCCGAGCAGCTTTATTATCAAAGAACTCCGAAAAGGCTATGGCCGCTATCAGTTTCTGCGATTTCACCCACGTCAAGGGGTTCCTCATTTGCTTTTTAGAATGACATCTGAAGAAGGAATCAATTATCATGATTATGAGGTACGTATCATAGATAATGAACTTAGGTTGACAGATTTATTTGTATTTCTTTCTGGTGAGTATCTATCTGAAACATTAAAGGGAACTTTCATAAACTTATTATCACAGCAAAAACAACAGAAAATAATAGAACCAGAGCTGGATGAGCAATTGGGAAATATTCAGAAGCTAAAACAGGCTATTGATAGACATGATTACGAAGAAGCATTGCAATTCTATAACTCTCTATCAATCAAAACACAAAAAAGCAAGACATTTATGTCCTATAAGCTTTTAATAACAAGCAATATTAGCTATGAAATGCATCAAAAGGCCATTGCAGAATATGAAAAATTGTTTCCGGATGATCCAAGTCATTACTTGATGGATATTGAAAAATATTTATTACAAGGTGATGCCAAAAACATACTCTGGAGTGTAGACAAACTTGATCGGACTATAGGAGGTGATGAATACCTTAATCTATATAGAGGATTAGTCTATTCTATCACAGAAGACAAAGAAAAAGGCTTAACACTGGTAAATAATTATATTAGAAACAATGTAAAAGATCCAGATGGCTACTGGATGCGATTTCAGATTCATGTGCTATTGGATGAACCAGAGGATGCAGTCAAGACAATAAATGATATCAATCGATACACTTTGCATTCTCGCATGTTCATCACGGAAAAGATTGAAAAAAACTTCCCTGATTTTGCAGAATCTTCTCACTTTATGAATTGGAAAGAAGACTGGATCAAACGACACAATGAGTGAAATAAGTGGAGAGCAGAACAATAACTTCATTCTGTGCGATTTCATTTATATGATAATCTAACATCAGCTATAAGTTTATTCTCAAAACTATTTGGAACAAAAGACAACACACCTAAAATACAGAAATTTGAAAACAAACCTGTTGAAAAGGAAAAAGATTCAGGCACATCCTGTATGCTGTTGTATGCATCTATTCCACAATTTGATGCAAAATCACTGGAATCCCACATTCAACAATAACTAACTGATAATCGATAATATTTCACCGCGGTCAAACAGGAGAAGTGTATCAGTTATCAGACATGGCAATAGACAGCATTTCACCAAATACATGTCGAATAGAGGAGATTCCCTATCAGACGCCTGTGTTGGCAAACCGTCAGACAGGAGGCAAGAAATACGAACTGAAAGATCATCTGGGTAACGTGAGGGTAGTGATTTCTGATCAGTTGGTTCAGGAAGGAAATGAAGTAAAAACAGAGGTAATAAGTTATTCTAATTACTATCCGTTTGGGATGGAACTACCAATACTACAATACGCTCAAAATCAGCAATATAGATTCGATTTCAATGGAAAAGAAAAAAACCGGGAATGGATAGGATATGACTTCGGATTTAGAATATATAATCATAATATTGCTAAGTTTTTATCAGTTGACCCATTAAATGATAGATATCCATCTGTATCTTCTTATACTGCATTCCTTAATAATCCCATTGGTGTTATTGATCAGAAAGGAGATAGCGTTGCAGGTAATGGAGCCCTTTATTTTACTTATAAAGCTGCCATTAATGTACCAATTGCTGCTGGTCTACGTCGTATTCAAGCAAGTACAGATGAGCATATCTTTATTACTATTGATGATTTTTCAACTCGAGAAGCTGGCAATGGAAATGGGGCAGGGGCTGTTACTTATTCAGATATAACAGGACAGAACGGGCCTCAGTCAGCCTATTATGATGCTGTAAACCAAACTATCAATGTTCCTGTCCATGCCAAAGGAGTGGATATAGCCTTACGTAATTTTGCTGGACTTGATCTTTCTAAAATCCGTACCAATGTTGTACATCTTATTTCAGTTAATTCAAATGTCATTAATAAAGAGATGCTATTGGAAAGTGACAAAAATGTTAGAGTCGCTATTGAAATCTTTCTTCATGAAGTTGTTGCACACATTCAAGGAGATGATCCTGGTGGTGCAAAAATCGAACATGGGTGTTTTGGCGCCACAAATAGTATGTATATAGGGGGAACTCCTGATATACCAACTGCAAATAGTCCTGCCTTTATTCTAAAAACAGAGATTGATGGTCTTCATATTCTTGATAAGAATACTCGAAAATTATTTATTAATCTAGGAAATACTTATCAAAGAATTGAAAATATGGATCAACTTATAAATCCAGATGTTTATCAAAAAAGAATGGTTGATCATTTAAAAGAAAACTTACCTAAACAAGTTCATAAACAAATAGATGAAGCCCATCCTGATTTATAGTCTCTTCTTACTTGTTTTTATCCACTCTATATCTTGTCTAACAAAGAATAAATATAAAGAAAAACAAAATGGTTTTACTATAAGTAAATCATGCCTCTGCTCTCCCCTAAAGGGCTGGAATAATACATTTAGGAAAAATATCGTATATAAATATGACGCTAAACCTATCAAAATTAATGGATTATCTTACCATCCAATCACCTTTGACTATAAAGGAGCAGGAAAAGGTCCAAGTGGTTATTTACGAGCAAGTCAAGATACATTATTTTGGCTAGATACTTCTTGGGAAACTAGAAGTACGTTTTTTCATGACAAATTAAAGAAAGAGCAGATATTTGCTCTTTTAAGTCCGAATTTAGGCTATACATGGGAATTATATACATCCTCTTTTTTACTTGGTTCTAGCAAAATCGAATTAAAAGAAGTAATCCGATTGAAGAATGAAGAGATTTATACGTACGAGTTTAATGTTGAAAATATTTCTACTCTGGGCAGCGATTATTTGATAATACAAAAAATGACTATCTCAAAAAAAAGAGGTATAATTAACTTAACACTTCAATCTTCTAGTGGTGCAACATCCTTATGTACATTCTAGATTACATTTCTGCATAAGACGAACCTATACGAAATAGAAGTATTTTACTTGGTATAGGCTCGTCTACAGCTTGATTATTTCTACAATAGCTTGATACTAATCTAACAGTTTACAGACTGAGCATCACTTTTGTAAGTGATTAGATCAAATTTTAACTAATCTAACACAATCTCATTTTTGATCATTCTATTTTCATATTTTTCAATAGATTTATACCAATCGGCTTTCTTTAACAGTTCAAGTAGTATTTTATTTTCCTCTGAATTATCTGTAAAAAAAAAGGCTCATTGTTCAAAATATACATAAATGAATACAATCTGCCATTTGCATATCTAATACCCCCTTTGTTAATAATGCTGTATACATATAGACCATCACATCCTTTATGCCCTTTTTTAAAAATGTCAAAATTATACCCATACCTACTTTTTTTCGGACTGGAGTATCCTCTTATCGGAAATCTTTGTTGAAAAGCAAGCTGCAAATACTTTTTTTGACTCCTATTAAAATATTTATCCATAGAAAGAAATTACTCTACCCGAGGAAAACTAGCAATAGAAAACAAAAAGGTTGAAATTTGGAGCGACCAAGCCACCAAACCAACCTTTGAGGATGAAAACAATCATCAGTGAGCAAGTTATCAAAATTTTAGACA